>CAVOCL010000030.1:0-11008 GCA_963694185.1 Dehalococcoidia bacterium | reverse complement strand
GTGCAGCACTTACGGCCAAATACAAAGGAATCGAAAACGAATCCGTTGGAGTTTCATTCTTCGGTGACGGTGCTTCTTCGCAGGGTGTGCTTCACGAATCGATGAACCTCGCTTCCGTCTGGAAGCTCCCTGTTATTTTTGCCTGCGAAAACAACGGCTATGCCGAAGCGACCCCATCCTGGTACGCAGTTTCTGCAGAAGATATCGCCTCCCGTGCTGAAGGCTACGGAATGCCCGGTGTTGTGGTTGATGGCATGGACGTGTTCGCTGTTTACGATGCAGCCGGCGAAGCAATCGCCCGTGCACGAGCCGGTGAAGGCCCAACGTTCTTGGAACTCAAGACGTACCGCTACCACGGTCACTTCCACGCCGACGAGCCGCTGAAGTACCGCACAAAAGAAGAAGAACAATTTTACAAAGACAAAGACGCCATCAAGCACTTTGAAAAGACTGTCACCCGGCAAAAGCTGATGACAGCGAAGAAACTCAAGAGCATCCGGGATGCCGTCGAAAAGGAAATGCTCGACGCTGTTGAGTTCGGCATGAACAGCCCAATGCCCGATCCCGCAGCACTTTACGACGATGTGTACGTCAACTACTCGCAGCCAATTATGGGTCTTCGATAGTTTTAGTTACTCGTAAAAATTTCATCAGTTTCAACAAAAAGAAAAACAAACAGATATGACGACCTCACAAGCAAATAACCCGCTTGGACCCGGATACGAAGGTGTAGCCGGTTCGGAAAAACGATTCCGTGACGTGTTTCGCGACACGCTGCGGGCAGAGATGATCCGAGACGAAGATGTGTTCCTTATGGGTGAAGACATTTCCGGTGGATTCGACAAAGAAACCAAAGAACCCCTCGACGCATGGGGTGGCCCGTTCGCTGCCACCAAGGGACTGGTTCAGGAATTTGGACCCGAACGCATTCGTGATGCACCGATTTCCGAAGCAGGATTCGTTGGCGCAGCTGTAGGTTCCGCGCTCACCGGTCTTCGACCAGTAGTCGACCTTATGTACTTCGACTTTGTAACCGTAGCGTTCGACCAGCTGCTTTCAAACGCAGCTAAAAGCCGCTACATGTTCGGTGGCCAAACCCGAGTGCCCCTGACCCTGTTCGCACGATCAGGTGCTGGTACCGGTCACGCCGCTCAGCACTCCGAGAGTTTTTATTCGATGCTGGCGCACATTCCTGGCCTCAAGGTCGTAGTGCCTTCCGATCCTTACTCCGTGAAGGGCCTGCTGGCCGCTGCGATTCGTGACGATGACCCAGTGTTCCTCGTGAACGACAAAAAGCTAATCAACCTCACAGGATTCGTTCCTGACGAGGACTACGTAATCGAGCTCGGCAAGGGCCGATATATGCGACGTGGAACCGATGTGACGCTCGTTGGAATGTCATACACATCAATTGCTTGCCAGAAGGCAGCCGAACAGCTTGCTGAAATTGGTATCGACGCCGAAGTGATCGACATGATGTCGCTTTCGCCTTTCGACGAAGACATTCTGATCGAATCGGTAGCGAAGACGAACAATGTCGTGATCGTTGACGAGGACACCCCTCGCGCATCGATGGCCTCGGAGTTTGCCGCCGTAATCGCCGATAAAGCGTTCGACCACCTCGACGCCCCCGTCAAGCGAGTCACGGCACCGCACTCGCCGGTCCCGTACAACCGAGATCTCGAGCAGGCATTCATGCCTCAGCCCGAAGACGTCGTGGGCACAGTAAAGAACTTGCTCGGCCGCGAGTAGTCGACAGGTTTTCGTAAGCCATATAGAAAAGCCGGTAGCTCTCACGAGCTACCGGCTTTTTTGATTTGCCGTGTCCTGACCGGAATCATCGGAGTCGAAGGATCTATGGATGGGACGCGCTAGTCTGGCAACACCCTTCCATCACCCATCCACCGAAGATCTCTCCACAGGAGTCGAGAAATAGAAAAAGGGAGACAGCTGACGAATCAGCCACTTCCCTTTTCTATCTAAAACGCGGCTAGCCGCAGAAAACGTGACTATGTCACCCTACTGGCATCTGGCGGTTGGTCATCTTTCGACCGATTACTGCTCGTTCTTCCCTGCCGCCAGAGAAGATCTTCGCACCCATGTCGATCAGCACCTGTAGGTTGCCTGTGTCATCAAGAGTTGGGTCGTTCCATGAACACAGGAAGCTCAGGCCGTTCGCATCAGCCGCAGCCTTGATCTTGTTGCGAACCGCATCCATCTCAGCCGGGTAAGGCGGATCGTGAGCATCAGCGTTGCCGAACGACATTCCCATATCTCCCGGACCCCATTCAACGAACGCCAGTCCTGGCACTCGGCAGATGGCGTCGGAGTTCGCAGCCGATTCCTGATTCTCAAGCTTCAAACCCAAAAACAATTCTCCATCGGGATTCAAAGGCCATGGGTCGGCGATCTTCGTGTATTCCTGAGGAGTTACGCCCCAGATTTCTGCTGGTCGACCCTGTCCGCCAGCACCACGCTGACCTTCGCCAAGACCTTCACGTCCGTTCTTGTGGAACGGGTAGCGGCATTCTTCGATGAACGCTCGAACCGCGTCGGCCTGTCGGGCGTGGGTGTGCAATATTCCGTGCACTCCTGCCGAAAGCACCTGGCGAATCTGCCATGCGTTCGCTCGAACTTCTTCGATGGTTCGGCAGTTTGATGGAAGCGTTGAAATTACCGCGGGCGTGCGATGTCCGGCCTTGGTTGGTCCGCCGTCTACGAGACCCTTCATGAACTGGGTCAAACCCTCGACATCGAACGCATGGTGCTCGAAATCTGTAATCAGAAAATCAGCCCACGTGCTTGCCTGCTTCAAGCCGTTTTCGTAAGTCAGATCTCCGGTGCCGGTGTAGTAGACGGGTTCGCCTGCTTCAATGAGTTCGATCACTCTGTTGATTCGTTTTGCCATCGTTGTTACGGAACTCCTGATAAATATTTCGCCGAAATCGAGTCAAGCTGCGCTATCTTATTCCAACCGGCACAAAGTTGCACACAGACATAGGCAATAAAAAATATTTAGCTGTGCTTTCACAGCGAATAATTCTCGGGGAGTAGAGATTGAGTAGCTACGCAGAAGAAGCGATAGAAACATTCACACGATGGGCACAGGCGTTCAATGATCGCGACGCCGATGCGATGATCGCCGAGATGCACTTCCCTCACATGAGGCTGGCAGGCACCGAGTTTCAAACATGGGTCACTTCAGAGGATTTTCGTGCGCCGCAAGACGATATGACCGTGGCGTTAAAGGCTGAAGGCTGGCACACGACGATCACGAAATCGGTGACCGCCGCTCAAGCCGGGCCTGAAAAGGTTCACCTGGTAATCAGGCAGTCTCGCCAAAAAGTCGACGGCACCGAATACAACGGCTTCGACACGCTCTGGATATTCACGAAAATTGACGGGGTCTGGGGTGTTCAGTTCCGTTCATCGTTCTTAGCCAACGCAACCCAAGCGTTTGGCGCGAGTAAGCCGACGTTTTAGGTTCCAGCGGGTGCCGGTGGCACGTTTTCTAGCCCATGAACTGTTGGCTGAGATTTTGGTGGCTGGTGGATTGGGTGTCAGATCCTGAAAATGAATTCAGGATGACAGTTTGCAGAGTGGACGATTTAAGCGATATAGCGAAAAGAATCGAACCCGGTCAAACTTCTTACTCAAACTTCGCTGCGTACAACCCTCGGATGTAGGCAATTTGGCCTGTGTGCTGGCCATTTTCTACTGGAATCCTACCCAGCGCCGACAACAGCGTTGGCGCAGTATCAGGTGTGCCCGGCCAAATCTCAGGCCGTGTTTCGCCAAGTCGATCTACCGTTACTCCTTCAATCGAAGGAATCAGTAGTTCGCGAGATGCCTGCCAGTAGGCCGTAACGTCTTCAACTGAAACATCAGGAAAATCTCGAACCTGCTCGATCGTATCGCCACTGCCGTTTCGTGAAGGGTCGATGCCAAGCCGATCGGCCCAACCGCCCTCGATCCATGCGCTATCGCCCTCGCCACGCAGGTACCAGCCCCACATGTCTTCCATGCGACCCATGTGCCACAAAATCCACAGCACATGATTCGACTGCGGAGTCGGCATCCAGCGTGCTTCTTCTGGCGATAAATCACGGAGAGCACGCTGAAGCTGTTGACCGTAATCATCGATCGACTGCAGCGTTACATCACGATGATCCAGCGAGCGACCCGAATCAGCCCTGGCCACTATCCACCCTCGCAGATAACAGCTGCATCGTTCGCAGCAAGCTTCAAAAGCATCTCGTACGGGTAAATTCCCGAATCGTGGCCATCTGTCCACAGGAACTGGATTGCGTACTTGCCAACTATCAGGTGATCAGCCGCAATGATGTCTTCAGGCACCGCAGAAACCACGAGCAACGGTCGACCCGTCATCTCTTCAACACAGGCAGCGCAGGCGCACTGCAGCCTCAGGTATCGATATGGGTAAGTGCAAACTTGCCCGTCGTCCCAGGAAATCTGCACGCCGATCCCGGTCATATCGACCTGAGTTGGTACGGTCTTAGGATTTCCTGAATATCGAGGTTTCATTGACGACATTAATTGTTCGTACTTTCGTTCGGGATTGTCACGTTTATTGCTGAAATGGGATTGTGCCTGTGGCACTTTGCCGTACACTTCCAGCCTCTGTTCTCGGCGCACTCCAGTTTATCTGCTGAAAAGCGCAATTATTGATTCACAGTAGAGGAATATCGCCAGATGGCAAACGAAACGATCAAAGTCGGTTTCATTGGAGCCGGTGCCAACACGGCAAAACGACACATTCCCGGGCTGCGTGCCCAAAGTGGCGTCGAACTTGTTGGAGTGGCGAACCGTTCGATTGAGTCGAGCAAGGCAGCTGCCGACAAGTACGAAATTGGCGAGGCGTATCCGACGTGGCTCGATCTGGTTGAAGACCCCGATATCGATGCAGTTTGCATTGGCACATGGCCATACATGCACTCGACCATCACGCTAACCGCCCTCAACAACGGTAAGCACGTTATGTGCGAAGCCCGGATGGCGATGAACGGTTCGGAAGCCCACGACATGCTGGCAGCTTCGACAGCGAACCCCGATTTGATTACACAGATCGTGCCGCCGCCACACCTGATGGTTTGCGAGCAGCACCTCATCGATTTGATTGCCGATGGTTACGTTGGCGACATCGTGAACGTAAACGTTCGAGTTACCGACGGCAGCGCGTTCCCTGATACCGATCAGGACGCCCACTGGCGTCACCTGCGAGACCTTTCGGGCAATAACGTGATGACGACCGGAATCTGGTACGAAAACCTGATTCGTTTGGTTGGTACGGCTAGCTCGGTTTCTGCGAATGCACAGATCGTTGTTCCTCACCGACGTAACTGGGATGGAACTCGAGCGCAGATGACGATTCCTGACCAGATCGACGTGATCTATTCGCTCTCGGGTGGTGGATCAGTGAACCTATCTGTGACAACCGTTTCTGGCACGTTCGGACCGTCAACCGATCTCTGGATATACGGAACCGAAGGAACACTGCACGTTCAGACGCACGGACTCGACAACGATCCTGTTGTGATAGGCGCTCGCAAGGGCGACGACGCAATGTCGGAAATCACAGTTCCGGACGACAAGCGAGGTGGCTGGCGAGTTGAGGAAGAGTTCATCAACGCAATTCGCGGTATCGAGCCGATAACCCGATCGAACTTCACCGACTCCGTGAAATACATGGACTTCACCGACGCTATTCAGGAGTCGTGGCAGACGGGGATGCGGGTGTATCTGCCGAACTCGTAGGCTTGCGAGTTTTGGTGGTGTGATATCCACGGTTGAAATTTGAAGTGGCCCCGGCATAGGTTGCCGGGGTAGCTCAACCCAGTAAACGCATCTGTTCAAGCGATCACGACCCGTTTACATCAGGGTTCTGAAATTAGCTTCAACTTCCTTTGCAACCAAGAGATGCCGGGTGCCTGAACAGAAGTGTTCTTTCTCGAGACTACTCAGCAATTCCTGAGAGTTGTCTGGCCTGATTTAGGTCGGAATCACCTCGTCGCACTATCTGGACCATGTTCGATGCTGGTTACGATCACGATGCCCGAAGCTCCTTGGAACGGATCATCACTATTAGAAGTACGGTCCAGCCGCCGACCACGCCAACAATTGCTGTTGCAGGAATTCCTATGACGTCCAGAAGCCAACCGCCCAGCAACCAACCGATGGATACGCTTTGGATGGCGATTGCGTGTACAGCCATGACCCGACCAAGATGTTCCGGTGCGGTGTAGTTTTGGAGCATTGTCATTATTGGAGCTATCCAGAGCGGGTATCGGAGCCCCATCAAGAAAAGGTATAAAAGTGACAACCAGTACGTATGCGTAAAACCAAGCAGAACGAGTCCAGCACCATACATAGTCGCTGCCAACAACAGAGACGGCGCGGCCCTCTTGGGCTTGCCTAGCCTCGCGAGCCCTATCGATGCGACCGCGTTACCAATCGCCATCGCTCCATACATCCAGCCGAATCCGATCTCAGATGTGTTCAAAACCTGTATAGCCATCGCAGGCAACAATGGCCCGATCAGTGCCCAAAAAATCGTCGAGAATCCTATTAGGATCAAGATCCACATTACGACTGAGTTCCGACGGATGTATCGAATTCCCTCTCTGATCTGTTGAATCGCCGATGCAGCAGAATTATTGATAGTACCCCTGGCCGGAATCCGCATGGTAATTAGGGAAGAGATCACGTACACAACAGCAAGTCCGACAAACGCAGTCGCAGCGTTCCACACGGCGATCAATATGCCGGCCAAAAGCGGGCCAATAGTCCGACCTGCAGACGGCCCGAACTGATTGAGAATGTTGGCCTGCGGTCGGAGATCTTTTGGGACTATCTCCGCTACGAGAGTGTTTGTAGCTGGCATCCCAATTGCTATGGTCGTGCCGGCAACAGTGGAAAGCACCACGATGTGCCAGATTTCGACTCCGTCCCAAAACAAAAGAAATGCAGTAGCCAGGGCCAACAGTACGAGTATCCAACGCTCGTAGAGCAAAACTCGCTTTCCACCGAACCTGTCGATCATTACGCCGGCGTACAGACTGATTAGGATTACCGGTATCACCCGTAATCCTGCCGAGAGCCCTACCGCTGTGTTCGATCCACCTTCGTCGAGTATCCACCATGCCTGCGCAGCGAGTCGTAATGCTTCCCCGCTGAAACCAAGCGTGTTGGAAATAACGAGTGCAAGAAATCCTTTCGTCGTGAGGAGTTGGCGAAATTGATGGCCCGAACTGGGTGCCTCAATATCATCGGTGGGAGCTACATCCGGATTGCTGCTCACCTAGAAACCAACTCGTCTACATTCCAATCGATGAGGGTTTGAAAACGACTTGCACCCTCTTCCACGGCCTGGCGACCTTCAGCGGATTCCAGAAGTTTCCCTAAGTCGAGTTTCGCCGTGCCGATTGTGCTGGTCATCACACCTTGCAGCGCACCAAGCTGCAGGCCAAGATCTAATTCGGTTCTGGAGTAATCGGAAATTCCGCCCTCCTGCAGTCTCTCGTAATAGGCGGATACCAGAGCCTTCTCGTTATCGCGCCTATTTTCAGTCGACAGACCGCCCGAAATGAAACGGCCGAGATCTGATCCCGGAATAGACAATCCGACTGTCCCCCAATCAAAAAGCACAACCCGCCCAGTTCCTTCGGCGGCTGAATCGTCAAACGCCATATTGTCCAATCGGAAATCTCGGTGAGTAAGTGTTTGGCTGCCTGAACCAAATCGACTAATAACATCAACGGCATTTCTGGCAAAACTGTGAGCGAACGAGTCAAAACCGTCGGGAAGAAATTCGCGAAATGTATTCAGGAAAGGCTCAACGGACTCTTTGTACTGAGCTGCGGACATCGCTATTTGGGAGTCGCTGCTGGAATTCGCGATCCATTCGTAACTGCCTAGAGATTCATCGTTCCACCAACGTGCGTGAAGACTGGCTAACGTCTCGACCACTGAAGTTGTATCCGCAAGACTCAAATTTTCAGAGGCAAACTGCCTAACAAAGCGGAGATCTCCGAGATCTTCAACAAGGATCATCGAGAATCCAGACTCCTGATCGTAGTCGGCTATGTAGTTGGCAGGAATACGAATTCCTACTTTGGGAGCTAACGTGCGGTAAAAATTCACCTAGCGTTCGTAAATCCCTCTGTCTTTTAAGAAGCTTCGTCGCTCGGCGTTCCGAAGCGACACTTTGGCCACAACCGTCGATGGGGCGTGAAGTTCATCTGAGCGGTAGGCAAGATGCAACCGGTGAACTTCACCGGCGTACCCCCTTGTAACTGAGTGGATTCGAACGACTCAACGCCAGCATCTCGAATCGCCCCGCTCTCGCGTAGCACCTGCGTCAGCCACTCAGGTGTGATCTCGTCGATGGTTCGTGGAAAGTCCATATGCCAACCCTTGGGGATTCAGCTTTCTCGATACGAGGGCATCATAGCTTAGGGGCGGTTGGGGGCGTTTTCGTGTCTGTCGATTCTCCCAGTTCGACTTACTCCTGCGATTCGGGACTTCCCTTCTGGTGAGCGTCCAAGGGAACGACTGCAGTCGTACGGAGCGGGGCATCTTTCGAACTCCGAGCTGCTGGCGATATTGCTGCGTACTGGGCTGGAAGGCGAGAACGTCTTAGTGATGGCGAGCAGGTTGCTTTCCGAGTTTGGCGGGCTTTCGGGGTTATCTCGAATCACGTTCGATGAAATGTGCGATTTGCGAGGCATATCGACTGCTAAGGCGTGTCAGATATTGGCTGGAATCGAACTCGGCAAAAGAGTGGCGGCGCTAACTTCTGATGATCGAGTAGACATCACTTCGCCTGCTGATCTCGCAAAGTTGTTTATGGCCGAGATGTCGTCGTTGGATCGTGAGCACTTTCGAGTCGCAACGCTGTCGACTCGGAATCAGGTTCTTGGAATTGAAGACCTGTACTCGGGGAGTGTGAACGCCGCCTTAATTCGCCCGGCCGAGGTGTTTGCAACGGCTATCCGGCGGAATGCTCCACAGATCGCCATTGTTCATAATCATCCTTCTGGCGACCCGACGCCGAGTGCTGAAGATGTCGCCATTACGAAAACTCTTGTCGAGGCGGGCAAACTGCTGGACATCGAGGTTGTCGATCATCTGGTGATCGGGCAGGGCAAATTCGTGTCGATGCGCGAGAAGAAACTTGGCTTTAGCCAACACCACATAGGCCACTTTTTCTGGCCTATGTGGTGTTGGCTGGGATTACTGGGCGGTTTTGGTTGGAGTAGGCGCGGGTGTTGGCGTAGGGGGGCGAAGCCATACAGGAGCGCGTGCTTCAGATTCGTATTCGCCAAAGAACGCTTCGACGCGGTAGATCTGGCCGGTAAGCGCATCAAGCACAACGGTTAGATTGTCGTAGTCGACACGTTCGCCGTTGCTGAGTTCCAGTTGCACGTCTCCAGCAAATGCGAATATCCAAACTTCCGTTTCGGACGGCGTTTCTAGCAAGCCTCTTTCGGCGCGATCTGCCTCGCCGATTGCAGTAGCGTAGTCCCCAAACAAAAGGCGACGCCCGATGTGTTCAAAGTTCTGGCTAACTAACCCGTTGTCTCTTGCTGCAGCAAGGGCGAGACTCAATGACCGCACCTCGGTCATGTACAGAGGACCGGTGAAGGGCGTAGGGGTTGCGAGCCCGACTGAACTGTCCAACTCGTCATCACCATCACCGCCAATTAAGGCGAATAAACCCCAGACCAATGAGTATCGCAACCAGAACGCCGGATGACGCGATAATTGCGTTTCGAGTTCGCGTGCCATGATTCTCGCCGACTTCTTCGGCACGACCGCGACCTTTCCATACCTTCGTGAGCGCTTTGGCAGCTTTTTCGTCACCCATGATTCGAGGTGAACCGAATATGCGCCATGTGGACGCGATCACGTCAAGTATCGGCTTTAAAAATTTATCGAGCATTCCACCAATTTAGAGGGATGCTGAAAAAGACTCCTACTGTGCTACGCTCCGACTGTTGGCAAAATAGCGAGATTCATATTGGCTTTTTGTTTTGGATCAGGCGTGTGATCACGGTTATTTCTACGTTGTAGCCAGCGGTGTGAGTACTGGAGTTTCTAATTGACGAATGGTGTGACGGGAAGAATTGATTTCAACGCTGATATCGGCGAATCGTTCGCTGGGTACGAACTCGGGCTCGACAGCGAAATCGTCAAGTACATAACGTCTGCCAATATCGCCACGGGCTTTCACGCTGGTGACCCCGATTGGATGGCTCGCACCGTTGAACTTGCCGTTGGGAACAACGTTGGCATTGGGGCGCACCCGGCGTATCCGGATCTTGGTGGATTCGGGCGTCGTAACATGGAATTGACACCTACCGAAGTTCATAACATCGTCACTTATCAGGTTGGTGCACTGTCGGCGTTCGTTCCGGGGCGAACGATGCAGCACGTCAAACCGCACGGTGCGCTCTACAACACGGCAGTGCGTGACGCCGCAGTGGCCGAGGCTATCGTGCTCGCAGTAAGGGCGTTCGACCCGAATTTGATTCATGTCGTTTTGGCCGGATCGCAGTGGGAAACGATTGCACGTTCTCATGGCGTGCGAGTGGCGCGCGAGTGCTATGCCGACCGGGCGGTCACACCAGAAGGAACGCTTGTACCTCGTTCGCAGCCGGGGGCCGTTGTGCACGAGACTGAAGAAGTTGTGGCACGTTCTCTCAAGCTCGCAACTGAAGGCAAAGTGATTGCTGTTGATGGCACCGAGATAGATTTCTCGGCCGACTCCATTTGCCTACACGGCGATACTGCCGGGGCGGTTGATCTGGCGTCGGCGGTTCGGGGTTCACTCGAAGCGGCTGGTGTCGAAATCGTTTCTATGGACAAGTTGGTTGCAAGTGCCAGCTAGCGGGGTGGCTGTAGGCGAAGGTTCGGTTGCGCCTCGAACGTATCCACGGATTCTTGCGGCGGGCGATTCTGCGATAGTCATTGAGCTGGGATCAGAAAT
>CAVOCL010000029.1:0-11044 GCA_963694185.1 Dehalococcoidia bacterium | reverse complement strand
TAAAGCCAAATTTTTTCTTCGAACTTTCCGAAAAGGATCTGTCTATACAGTCGATCTCGACGATGAATTCGAAGATCCGTACGATTCTGGGTTAGACTCCGAACAAGTCGTCCAAAAAATCGGGAACCCACTCGCCCGGCTCTACAGCTCTGGAACAGTTGCCCAACTCGAAATAGCTGGCATCGCTCACGAGCTAGGAGTCGATCCTTCGCTTGTTTGGTCGGCGATCTCGAGAATGCGCAGTGCAGGAACTCTCGAAGTGGCCTCGGGCGGCCGTGGGGTCATGTTGACGCCACTTGGCGCCATAACATTTGATGCAAAATCAGCCGGTCTCGATACAGCCATACAATCCGTGACAGCAAGCATCGCCGGTCGCCTAAATTCCCTCAAATCCGGACTTGGGCGTGAACTATCATCTCTGCAAAACGTCGCATCTCGAATAGAACTTTCTGAAATCGGGCTCAACGGGTACGGCCATCAGGTTCGAACGTACTTCACCGAGATCACCGACATTATTTACGACGCTACGGGATTCAGTGACGAATCTTCTTCCGATACAACGGATGAAAAGATTTTTACGATAGCGAAACTCTCGGGTTCAGAGACCAAAACAGGTCGCATCGTCGCTCTTTCAAGGTCTCTCGATAAAACAGCATTTGGGTTCAACGAATCTGTGCTGAGTTCAACAACAAAGCGATCCGTTGAAATAAATTTGCTGATGGTCTACGTGGTTCTCGTGCTTAGCGAACTGCTCGACGCCGCCAATATATAACGAACCGCATTCGGCGATCTCAGTTGAGTTCTTTTTGAGAGAACGGATCTATGTCGTCCGATCGTCCTCAGGATTCAGAACCGTCGAAAACTAGTACAGATTCTCGACCTTCGATTCGTCGATCGAGCGCTGAACTTCCTCAGCGGTCTGATCGAGATTCGCATGGTCGACGAGAATGCTGCCGTAGTTAGGCACACCTTCAACACCATCGTGTTCCCATAAACCCGACCGGATGATGCACTTCGCACAGTGGAACAGAGCTTTTTCGACGTCGATCACCGTCGCAAACGTAGGCACGCTGCCTTTATGTGCCATCGACTCAAGCAGTGCCTTATCACGAACGATTCGGGCAGTTCCGCTCACCCGGAGCGTTTCCTGATATCCGGGTGTGAGAAAAATTAGACCGACCTTTGGATTTTCGAGAATATTCGAAAAGGTGTCGCCCCGACGATTCCCCTTACGATCTGGGATTACCAGCGTCTTCTCATCGAGAACTTTGACGAAGCCGGCCGGGTCGCCTTTAGGCGAAACATCCATATTTCCGTTGGCATCAGCCGAAGAAATGATCAAAAACGGCGAATGCGCTATCAACGCCGCACAATGCTCATCAATGTGATCGATCACCTTATCGGCAGCACGCTGGGTCGGAGTCCCGAGTATCTCTCTCAGTTCTGTTTCCGAAGTAATCGTCTGTTCAAATTCACGGGTGGACAACTGAGACTCCTCGAGACGGTGTAATAAAAAAGGACACCGTTGTGCACCGTATTTTACGCCAGCCAAAATCAGGGTGACGCCAAGTCATTGCGTGCGCGATTCAGGTGCTCGTCGACAGTACTGCCTTAGAGCAACAGCGACTTATTCGTCGGCACCGTCTTCAGCCTTAGTCTCGGACCTCAGGCCGCTTCCGCCTCTGAATGCCGGAATCAGTAACACCGGTGCGACAACCGTTGTAACCACCGTCATAACGATCGCTACGCCGAAGATGTCTTTGCCGATCACGCCTGACGTCAGGCCGATACCAGCGATGATCAGTGCAACCTCACCACGAGGTAGCATGCCCAGTGCGATTCGTGTTGCACCAACCCGGTTGAAGCCCACAAACAACGCAGGCACTCCCGCACCAACCAGCTTGCTGACCACAGCGAACACAGTTAGCACTACGGCGAAAATGATCGCAGAAGTAAGCGAAGTATCGCCTGCTCCAAAAGCAGTGAAATCAACCTGCATGCCAATGACCACAAAGAAGATCGGAACAAGGAAATTGTTTACCGACCGCATCTGTCCTTCAACCTGATGCTTCAACTCGGTGCCCGAAAGCGCCAGCCCCATGGTGTAAGCACCGATGATCATGGCGAGTCCGAAATAAATCTCAGCCACTGCCGATGCGATAAACGCCAACGCCAAAGCCAGCACCAACGCTCCACCAGCGCTCTTGAACCAGAGCACCACCTTGGAGATTTTGTTCGCAACGAGCGATCCGAGAACGAGAAGTCCAAGCCAGAATCCGACTGCTTTCAAGAAGATGAGTCCGATAGACCCGGCAGTCACTTCGCCCTCTTCGGATATACCAACAACGATCGCCAGAATGATGATCCCAAGCACATCGTCAACAACCGCTCCAGCGAGAATCGTCACGCCCTCTGGAGAGTCAAGCCTGCGAATATCAGCAAGCACCCGGGCTGTGATCCCCACCGATGTAGCGGTCATGATCGCACCGACAAACAGTGCGGGAATCATCGCCTCAATCGAATCCATGCTGGCGAATCCCAGCAGCACGGTCGCACCGAATCCCATAAGGAACGGCAAAATCACTCCACCAGCCGCCACGGCCGTTGCCGGCCGCACATATTTCATGAACTGTTCACTGTTGGTTTCAAGCCCAGCCTCGAACAGCAACACAACAGCAGCCAACTGAGCAATGAAGAACAGCTGGGGCTCTACGGGCAATCCACCGCCATCGTGGGGCAGTTCAAAGATCGCTCCGCCACCGAACCAGTGGATTCCGCCAAGCAGAAACGGTGAGATGAGAATTCCAGCGCCAAGTTCACCAAGAACTGGCGGGATTTTCAGATAGCGTTCGGATATTTCTCCGCCGACTTTTGCGGCGACGAGGATGACGGACAGCAGGAGGATGAGTTCGGCTACTACTGCCAGCGGACTATCGTGCAATTTAGATTCTCGGGGCCAGTGGCCCATTTACTGGAATAAAGAGGGCGGGCTAGGCTCGGTTTTGAAATTCGCGAACTTTATTAATCGTTTGATCCGTTGCCAGTGTACGACTATAACAAGCACTAGCCTATTCATGCCCCACAATTCGCCAGATGTAGGTGCTGCTAAACCTAAATCGCCGCCAGCACCTTTTCGGGTCGCCAGCCAAGTTTTTCAGGTTCAAATATCAATATCGCAAGCAGATCGCCCTCAGGCGTGTAAGCCCGAACCCGATCGCCCGATTCGTAATCGCCGGGCTTACCAACATCATCAACCGACAACTGCCGGCCGTGCTTCACCATTTCGACGAACATCGGCGTGAGCTTCGTCTCGCCTAAATGCTGCAATGTGGTGTCTATAGGCATCGCAACCGTGCGCCAGTCGCCATTTTCGGCAGCTTCAATAACCTGCTCGATCGTCACGGTATCTTCCAACTTGAACACACCGGCGTGCGTTCGTACAAGACCCGTGAGATGTGCGTGCGTTCCAAGCTTTGCGCCTATGTCGTGAACAAGGGTCCGTGCGTAAAAGCCGTGGCCACATTCGACTTGAAGAATCACCTCAGGTGCGTTGAATTCCACCAGCTCTAGGCTCATCACCTCAACGGGACGCGCCGGACGTTCCACTTCAATGCCTTTGCGGGCGAGTTCGTAGAGTCGTTGGCCATTATGGTGCAGTGCCGAAAACATTGGAGGCACCTGCCCAAACTTACCTTTGAACGAATCAAGTGATTCGACGACATCTTCACGAGTTACGCCCGACCATTCGGCCTCGGCGGTCTTCTCGCCAGTCGAGTCGTAGGTGTTGGTCGAAGATCCAAGCTCCGTCGTGATGCGGTACGACTTCGTGCCAAGCAGCACCGTGTCGGCGAATCGAGTCGCGCCACCGACGCAGATCGGCAAAACACCTGTTGCAAGTGGATCGAGCGTCCCACCGTGGCCGATTTTCTTCGACCGCGTAACACCCTTCAGCTTGCGAACGACATCGGTCGACGTCCAACCCTCAGGCTTATTGATATTGAGATATCCCCCAGCACCAAACCCAGCCCGAATCGTGCCTTCAAGAAAACTAGGCTCGCCTGTCAACTGCCGTCTCTGTCGACATAGCGGCGGCTGTCCTCGCCCATCACCTTGTCGATCAGCGACTCCATATCGGCGCCAGTCTGCATCGTGGTATCGGCGTAGAACGAAAGTCTCGGCATCTTGCGGATAACGATTCGCTGCGAGATCTCCATACGAAGGCGGGTAGCTGCTGAACGCAGAGCCTCCAGTGTGTCTTCGCGCTCCTCATCGGTACCAAGAACACTCACGTGCACTTTGGCCATCGACAGGTCGCGGTTTACATCAACGCTGGTCACCGACGTCATCGGTGACAGCCGAGGATCGCTCAATCCTTCGATGAGCGTTCCTAGCTCGCGCTGAATAGTGTGATTAACGCGTCCACCACGTCGTTCATCCAATGCTTACGTAACTCCTGTCGCCCTTAGCCGAGATGCGAATTGCGCCCCGTCTGTTCAGCGACTCTTCAGAATCCCAACGCCTATCGCCGGGTAATCTGAATCTCGTAGCCCTCTAGAGTGTCGCCTTCTTCATATTCATGGAAGCCATCGATCTTTACACCACCCTCGAAGTTGTTCGCCAATTCACGAACAGATTCTTTGAGGTGACGCATAGAAGTGATAGCACCATCGAAGACTTCTTCTCCACGGCGGATGACACGCATGCGACCTGATCGCTTGAGCATGCCATCGGTTACGCGGATACCAGCAATCTGTTCCCGCTTACCGTGGCTGAACACTTCGAGGATGTTTGCGTGACCGGTAACAATAACCTTGCGTTCCGGCTCGAGCAGTCCTCGTGCAGCGTCTTCAACTTCGTCAATCAGGTTGTAGATGATGTCGTACAACCGAATCGCAATGCCTTCTGCTGCAGCCTGCTTACGAGCACCGGGTTCAACCGTTGTCTCGAAACCCATGACCATGGCGTCTGAGGCAGATGCAAGAAGAATGTCTGATTCGTTGATAGCACCAGATGAGGCACTCAACACACGAACCTGAACCTCGTCGTTAGAAACCTGCTCAACTGCACGCTGTACAGCATCGATAGAACCATGACTTCCGGTCTTGACGACAATAAGAAGTTCCTTGGCACCCGACTGCTGAACACGTCGCATAACTTCAGCCATCGTGGTTGCAGCGCGGGTGTCTCTTCGTTTGGCGGCAAGACGTTCCCGAGTAGTTACAAGATCGCGACCCTTACGGTCGGTTGCTACAACATCGAACTGGTCACCAGCGGCAGGGATGCCATTCAGACCAAGCACCTCGATGGGTGTTGAAGGTCCCGCTTCCTTAACAATTTCACCAAATCCGTCGACCATCGATTTCACACGGCCTCGGAACATGCCGGCAACAACGTTGTCACCATTCCGCACCGTGCCAGAACGAATCAGCACAGATGCCACGGCACCTCGTGATCGATCCATGTGGGATTCGATAACTACGCCAATACCAGGTCGGTCGGGGTTCGCTTTTAGTTCCTGAATTTCAGCAACGAGAAGAAGCGATTCAAGCAGATCGTCAATGCCATCGCCCTTCAAGGCCGAGACTGGAACTGCAACGGTGTCTCCACCGTAAGATTCAACGATAATTTCATGCTCGGCCAACTGAGCGTTCACACGATCGAGATCGGCGCCGGGGGCGTCCACCTTGTTGATGGCGATGATGATCGGAACGCTCGCTGCCTTTGCGTGATCGATAGCCTCAAGCGTTTGGGGCATGATTCCGTCATCGGCAGCAACCACAAGCACTGCGATATCGGTTGCCTGCGCACCGCTGGCTCGCATCTGAGTAAATGCTGCGTGGCCCGGAGTGTCGATAAATGTCAGGCGCTGATCATCTTTGATGACCTGATAGGCACCGATGCTCTGTGTAATACCACCGGCTTCGGAATCGACTACTTTTTCGCCACGAATCGAGTCGAGAAGCGTCGTCTTACCGTGGTCAACGTGTCCAAGAACGGTAATAACTGGAGGACGGGTTACAGAGTTTTCCTCTGTCAGATCGTCGTCGACTCCAACCTTTACGGCAGCACTGCTCTCTTCACGATCCTTTGGCTTGAGCACGCCAATTTCGAACGATGCAGCAACTTTAGCCGCCACGTCGAATTCAACAGTTTCGTTCACGGTTGCCATCACACCAAGGCGCATAAGAGCCTTGATCGTGTCGACGTTCGTCATTTCAAGGATTTCAGCCAATTCGCCAACGGTTGCCTGCGGCGGAAGTTCGACGGGAGACTTTGGAGTCGTATCTTCAACTACGACACGCGTTGCACCAGGACCGCCTGGACCCTCAGATTTGCGACCACGTTTTCTTCCTCGGCCTCGAAAGTTCCCTTGTCCGCGACGTTGTGCCATGTACTAGCTAGTTCCCTTACTGTTTCAACCGCTCGTTAGTCTGAAGCTCAATTGCTTCTGTGAGCAGATTCACCATCGAATCATCAATTTGCGTTTTTAGCGCGTTCCTAAGTCTACCTCTATCAATGCTTCCACTTCGGCGATTGTCGCCCCTGTGATCGGCATCTGCACAAACATACGCACCCCGACCGTTCATTCGCCCGGTCCTATCAAATACAACCTGCCCCTCAGGCGTTCTAACAACCCTCAGGAGTTCAGCTCGCTGGCGTCGCTCTCGACAAACCACGCAGGTTCGGGTTTGGATGCGCCCTTTTTGTTGGCTCATCTGGTCTTCCCCTGCGGAGTCATGAGTTCGAGAATCTAACGGCGACGACGGTTTCGAGCACTACTGCCGCCTCTTCGACCGCCACGGCGACCAGCGTCAGTCTCTCGGAATCCTGCAATGTCCTCGGCGAATCGAATTCCACCGGGGGCACTGCCTGTTTCCTTCTTAGCTCCGGAATCGACAACCCACAGATCGTCAGACGAAACATCGAGTGTCTCTGCTGCTGCAAGTTCTGCTTTCTTACGCTCTTCTTCCTCGCGCTCAAGAGCGGCGAGTTCTTCTTCAAGCGCAAGAAGTTCGGCATCCACATCGGCGCTGGAATCTTCTTTTTCCTCAACAACCGGCGCTGCTTCAGGAACCGCTGCTTTGACTTCGGCCGCAGGAGCTTCTGCAGTTTCAGTTTTAGCTGTGGCTGCTTCTACCTCAGCTGCAGGTTTTGCAGTTTCGGCACCAGAATCAGTTTCCACAGTTGCGGCGTCTGGAGCGGCCTCTGCGACAGCAGTTGCTTCTGCAACAACGGCCTCAACAACTTCAGGTTCGGGTTTTGCTTCCTCAACAACCTGAGTCGTGCCTTGAATATCAATTCGCCAGTTAGTCAACTTTGCAGCAAGACGTGCGTTCTGACCTTCACGACCAATTGCCAGCGAAAGCTGACGGTCGGGAACAAGAACGGTGGCCGATTCCTCTTCCTCGTTGAGGTCGACACGGTCGGCCACAGCAGGACTGAGGGAGTTTGAAATGAACTTGACTGGGTCTTCATCCCATTCGATAACGTCGATCTTCTCGCCCAAAAGCTCGTTTACGACGTTCTGAATGCGAATTCCACGCAAACCAACACAGGCACCGACAGCGTCGACACCTTCCTGGTTCGAGTGAACGGCGACTTTAGATCGTGCACCAGGTTCTCGTGCGATTGCCTTGATTTCGATCACGCCGCTAAAGATTTCCGGAACTTCCACTTCGAATAGTCGACGAAGAAGATCGGGGTGAGTTCGTGAAACGACAATCTCGGGGCCGCGAATCGTTCGGCCAACCTGAACAACGAAGAACTTGAGTTGTTGTCCGGGGCGGTAGCGTTCGAACGGCGATTGTTCTGCCGGCGGCATTACTCCTTCGGCTTTACCGAGGTCCACGGCTACCCAACGTGATTCAACACGCTGAATTGTGGCGGTAAGAACTTCACCCTCTTTATCGATGAACTCTTCAAATACGATGTCGCGCTCGGCCTCACGGAGTCGTTGCATAACGACCTGCTTGGCGGTTTGAGCGGCGATACGACCGGGGTTGTATTCGAGCTGGCCCGTTTCGATGATGTCTCCAACAACTGCGCCTTCTTGCAATTCTTGGGCGTCGTCGGCCGTCAGTTCCATCAGAGGATCTTCAACCTCTTCAACAACGTGTCGTACCGTGCGAACTATCACATCGCCATCACTGGGATCCATCTCTACAATCACATCCTGTCCTTCAGCAGCAGGATCGCGCTTGTATGCAGCCGCGAGAGCAGCCTCCACAGCCTTCACTACGATCGGCTGAGGTAGGTTTCGCTCTGCAGCGAGTTGTGTAACTGCTAGTCGCAGATCACTCTTCAACCCATTCCTCCGGTTCACATTACTATCGGACACAAAAAAAGCGGGCGTTGCCCACTTCTCAATGTCAAGCTCTTGAAACACCTGAGCCTTACTTGGTTAACCTTACCACGCTTACGCCTCTTTTAACCGCTGCTTCCAGTACGGATATTCATGACAACCGATCCCCAAAACAAACCATTAGTCGTTCTCGTAGATTTCGATGGAACGATCACGAATCAGGATGTCGGCGACCAAGTCGTAATCAAGTTCGCTGAACCGGGTTGGAAAGAAGCGCTCTACAAGCTCCGATCAGGTGAGATGAACGTGAAGGAACTCTGGGCTTACGAAACAACTCTTTTGCGGAAAGATCGCGAAAAAGCTGCTGTAGAACATTCACTGAACACCGCTGAGATTCGTGAAGGATTCGCTGAACTAATTCGCTATTGCAAATCTGAAAATATCCCCGTTGAAGTCTGCTCCAGCGGGATGAGTTTTTACGTCGATGCGATTCTTGAGAAGCACGGTTTTGGCGATCTACCACGAGCTCGACCCGAAGTCGGCTACGACAAGAACGGCCACGGGGTAATGATCGTGCCAGACGGTCTACGCGACTGCGGTACAACCGTCATGTGCAAGTGCGAGCAGGTGTGGAAATGGCGACGCAAGGGCTACCGTGTGATGTTCGTTGGCGACGGCGTTTCCGACGAGTGTGCCGTGACTCAAGCCGACGTCATACTCGCAACTAGCCGCCTACGAGACGTGTGCGAAGGGAAAGGCATTGCCCATACCCCGTTCGACACGTTTCACGATGTGCTGGAAGTCGTTATCGAATCGATCACAACCTGATGACGCACCCGCTAGTCGCGCCCAACTTGTCGCAATTCGGGCGATCTCGCGTATGCGAATACATATAACGTCACCACCAACGCTGCCGACACGAGAAATGTAAGTTGCGGACCGATCAGTTCTGAAAGTGCGCCACCAAGCATCCATCCGAGTGCAATCGCCTGGCTAATCAGTCCAAACAACGACATCACTCGGCCACGTATGTCGTCACGTGCCGCCAACTGGAACATGGTACGAATTGTGTTCGCCCACCATACCACCGCGGCACGAGCGGCATCGAAATTCCCGCTGCCAATATTGATAGCGCAAGAACCGCAAGCCAGCGCAATTCCGGAGTGCCAACGATGTAAGTGATTCCCAGTTTGAAATCTGCCAGCAGTAATTTTGACTTATCGGCTTTTACCGGATTTTCAGTCCGAATAAACCACAGAAATATAGCGCAAGTCGTAAGTGAGAAAAACACGAAGTAAAACGCCATATCGGCTCCGTGCTTCGCAAGCAGCCACCCGCCAAGGGCAGGCCCTGCGAATCTTGCGATGTTCGTTATCGCAGTGCTCGCAGCGTTTGCGCCAAAGACCAATTGACGCCCAACCACATCCACCACCATCGCCGACCCCGCGGTCATACGCAAAGTCGCCAACAGGGCTGATGGAAATGCCACCACGACGATGTGCCAGAGTTGGATCTTGTGTCCAAGCCTACCAGTATTCCAAGTGTCAGCGATAACGACGCCAGCAGCATAAACGTCCACATCTGAATCGTTCGCCGGTTTATGCGATCGGTAATCGCGCCGCCAAATAGGGCGAGAAAAATTACAGGAATGGCCGGCAAACCCGCAACAAGGCCAACCCACCCGTCGGAATCGGTTAGTTCAAGAACGACCTAGCCGATCACCATCATGCGGGTGTTTAAACCGATAAACCCAAAAAAGTCTGAAGCTACAAGAAACCTGAAATTACGGATTTTCAATGCTTCGAGCGCGAGCAACCTTCGGCTCGGCGGCGCCGTTGTCGCTGCAGCTGCGGAGACGGTTCCGCTGGCATTTTCGGTTGTACTCGAATCGGTTGGCATGTTCGACGTTATCTCGGTGCCCTACTGGCCGATTTTATCGACCTATATGCCGTAACTCGGCAGACCGAAGATGACTCCTATCCAATCAGCCGACTCTGTGAGGCCCCAGATAACCCAGACCAGAGCACAGCCTTTCTAAATAGTGTTGTTCGGCTATTGGCTTGCCGAACCATACATACTGAGTGTATGTTTGCGGCAATGTTCGGCGGATTCTTTTCACTGAGCGCGAAGCCGTTCTTTCGCTGGAAGAATGGGATCAGATCAGTGGCGAAACGAACTTCTGGTCGGAATCAGCATTGAAGAACGCAATGGATCAGGGTTACATAGAACGGCGCCCGGTCCACGTCCTGTATTGCTTGATCGCAATGTCGATAAGTCGGATCACTGCTATCACGGCATACTCACACAACCTCTCCCTCGATGATGTTCACACCGAGTTCGACGATTGGCTCGAAAGGTATCGGATTAAAAGAGACTAGCTTCGGTCAGATCTGGTCAACAGTTCGCCGCCCCCTAAATAAATTATTCGGCTCACGCACGGCACCCGAGGAGATTGATTGATGCAGTTCATATATGCATACAGGCGTTCAGTGTTTTATCCGCAACGAGGCGAGGGCCTTGTTGTTCCCTCAGGGGATCTACGACGAAAGTACTTCGCGAAAGTAAAATCGCTGGGATTCGAAGGTATTGAACTCGGTTTGGACGCTCTCGGCGCAGCCGCCGATTCGGATGAAGCCACTGCCGAGTTGCTGCACGATCTGGAAGAAGAGGGCCTGCCATGCGTCGCTCTAAGAGGCGGTGGCAGCATGGTCGATCCAAGATTCGGTCCGGAGAATGAGGCGC
>CAVOCL010000028.1:0-11471 GCA_963694185.1 Dehalococcoidia bacterium | reverse complement strand
GCAGCATCGACGGCATGACGTTGACGTCGGCCGGGACAATTCTGGCATCGGCGGGATCTTCATCTGGGGGGCCGGGTCCGATGATTTACGAGTTCGAAACGTCGGGCCGTGTTGTTCGCACACACCCTGCACCTGCCGATAACCCAACGAACTGCACGTTCGGGGGCTCGTCGCTTAGCACGCTGTTCGTCACGTTCATGGGCGGTGAGGTCTATCAGGTCGAAGGCACAGGCCACACCGGGCAGTTGGCGTATCCGCAACGCAGATTTTAATCGTTCGATCCCCTCTTTCAACGAAACCGAATGTACTCTTCACTAAATGACTGATCCCTGGAAAATTTCGCTTCACGGTGGCCACAGCGGCGACTTTTGTGAGCACGGAAACGACACGCTGCGAGGGATGCTCGACGCTGCTGTGTCGTTCGGCTACTCGACGTTTGGGGTGACCGCCCACTCGCCCGCTGTTGACCCGAAATTTCTTTATGAAGAAGAGGTTGAGGCCGGTTTGGGTGTTGGGGATGTGGCTCAGACATTTAACGAGTACGCCTCGACTTGCGCAGAGTTCGTCGACGAATACAGCGACCGAATCGAAGTGCTCGTTGGTGCCGAAGTCGAGATCGTTCCTGAGTCGTCGTTCGCTGATCAGGCGGCAAAAATAAAGCGAGATTCCCGGATCGATTATTTGGTTGGATCGGTTCACTGGGTCGACGAAATACCGTTCGACACTACTCGTAGCGACTTTGAAAAGGCCGTGGCAAACCGAGATGGGCTGAAACCGTTCGCGCTGCGGTACTACGAACTACTTGGAGAGATGATCGATCAGGTCAAACCTGAAGTGGTCGGTCACTTTGATTTGCCACTGCTGTTCGCTGAAGGCGCACCCGAACTCGAATCACCGGCGATCAAAAATACGGTTGCTACTGTCCTCGAAAAAGCCAGCGCAGCCGGATGCATCCTTGATCTAAACGTTGGCGCATTGGCGAAGGGCTTAGCAACACCCTACCCCGCTCCGTGGATCGTGCAGCTAGCCGCTTACATAGGCGTGCCGTTCTGCTTAGGCGACGATAGCCACTCGATCGCTCAGGTGGGTGCTGGCATCGCTGAGGGTCGGGAGTACTTGCTCGGGCTGGGTGTTGAGACGATTACGAAGCTCTCTCGGCGCCATGGGGCAATCGTGCAAGAGGTTGTAGCGCTGAAGTGATTTGAGCGGTCGGGAGTCAGTCCGGCTTCAACGTAAGCGCGTCACGACCCCAGATCCCCCGGCTTCGATGACGAAGTTTATCCCGATGAAGAACGGGGATCGGGAAAGGAAATGTGGGCGGCGCTGAAGGAGTATCCAGCAACAGACGCCGACCCACCCTCTAACTCCATCCCAGCCTGGGAGGGAGTATTTTCATCACTTACTTCACAAAGCTGGTGTCGTAAGCGTCGTCGGGATTTACGTCATCATCTAGCAGCGATTGTGCCTTCATCCAGTCGGCCAACGAGGTCCAGCGCTCGGGCGATAGCGAACCGAACGGCTGCCCAGTCGACTCCCAGAGCGGAACCAGTAGATCAACACCGGCGCGATCGACAGACTCATCGATTTCAGCGTCGGGGTTCAAACGAATCAGCGTGTCGATCGACCCCTGCGGATCGTCCAGAGCTTGTGCGTAACCCTTGTTGAACGCCTTCACGAATTTCTCAACCATCTCTGGTCGATCTTTAACGGTCTTCTCAGAAGTCACAAGAATCAGCTCGTAGTAGCTAGGCACTCCCCAATCGTCGGGAAGCAGCACGTTGGTCTCGTGTCCTTCGTTTTCGAGAACGATTAACTCATGGGTCCAGTACACACCGATAACGGCATCAACGGTTCCGGCCATCAACGACTGGTTCAACGTCCATCCAACGTCGACCAACTCGACATCGTCTCGGGTCAGGCCATCGGCCTCCAGCATGGTTGTCAGCATCGCCTCATTCCAAGGAAGGCCGGGAGTGCCGACTTTCTTTCCAGCGAGATCGGCAGGTCGTGTGATGCCAGACGACTTGAGCGCCATCATCGAATTAAGCGGGCGCTGAACCACACCAGCGACGGCAACTACGGGTACGCCTTCGTTTCGAGCCTGAAGCAAATCAGGCTGGTAGAACATTGCGAAATCGCTTTCGCCACTAGCGATCAAAGCCAAAATCGCAGATGGGTCGGCGGGAGGAACGACTGAAACGTTCAGCCCCTCATCTTCGAAGTAGCCCTTGTCGACCGCTTCGTATATTCCTGCATGGTTGGCGTTCTGGAACCAGTCCAGCGTCACCACGATGTCTTCAGGATCACTGCTTCCGCAGGCGGCAATAAATATCGATGCGAACACTGCCACGAGCAGCACTAATTTCTTCATGATTCTCCTAGTCGAATAACCTGATTGGCGGTCGGCGGATACTTCCTGAGCGACCATTTTTCAACGGCCACGACTGCTGCAAACAGCGCCATGGCCAATATTGATAGCACTACGATCGCGGCGAAAACTCTCGCCGTTTGAAATTGGGGACCCGCCAGCTTCATTAGCCAGCCAAGCCCGGCGCTGGCACCAAACCACTCGCCGATAACCGCTCCAATAACGGAAACCACGGCAGCAACTTTCAGGCCTGCAAAGAAATTTGGGAGCGCCGATGGAACCATCAGCTTGCGGAATGTTTGCCATGGCGACGCACCGAGCGTGCGGAACATATCGACCATCTCTTGATCGACCGAACGGAGGCCCGTGACAAGGCTGATTACTATCGGGAAGAAGGTGAAAAGCACGATCACGATTACCTTCGACATGATGTCGGTGCCGACCCAGATGATGAGCAGCGGTGCAAGCGTAATTATTGGAATCGTTTGCGAAGCGATGATGATCGGGTAGATCGAGCGTTCGACCGCTCGCGACCATACGATTCCTGAAGCGATGACGACGCCGAGAGCCACCGATACGGCGAAGCCAAGCACGATTTCAAGAGTTGTCGTGCCGGCGTGGCGAACGAATAAATCGAACGATTCGAACAATTCAATACTGATCACGCTCGGGGGCGGCAGTAGCCATCGCTGCACGTCGAGAACTTCGACAAGCGCTTCCCACAGAATCAAAAGTGCAAGTGCCGTGGCGATAGCTGGCAGCCAGACGATCAAGCGCGGTCGCAATGTTCTCAACAAGGTCATCGCACGACCTCGTGTTTCCCGAGATGATCGAGTATTTGCTTTTTCAACTCGATAAATTCTGCTGACATCGTAATGTCGTTATCGCCCGATGAAACAACCGACTTCACATCGAATTCAGCAATGATTCCGTTCGGACTGTGGGCCATTACCAGCACCCGATCGGCCAGTAGAATCGCCTCTTCCACATCGTGAGTTACAAGCAGCACAGCCTTGTCAGACGTATCGAGAACATTCAACAGCCACTGTTGAAGCGAGCTACGGGTTATGGCGTCGAGCGCACCGAACGGCTCGTCAAGCAGCAGCACCGGATTGTCGGGTAGCACGGCTCGTAACAGGGCAACGCGCTGTCGCATTCCGCCAGAAAGCTCGTGCGGCATCGAATCGAGAACGTCGGACAGTCCGAACGACTCGGCGAGCTTTCTTACCTGTTCGTTCGACTCGCTGGAACTGACACCTCGTAGTTCCGATCCCAGGCGGCTGTTCTCGGCAACCGTTCGCCACGGCAGCAATAAATCCTTCTGCTGCATGTATGAGACGTTGCCGATTCGATCGGACGAAAGTATGTTTCCGTTGGCAACGATTTGGCCCGAACGGGCCGTTAACACACCTGAAATCAGATTCAGTAGCGTGCTTTTGCCACAGCCTGAGGGTCCGACGAGTGCGACGAATTCGCCCTTCTCTACAGTGAGATTGATCTCATCGAGAATAGAGGTGTTTTCATAGTCGAATCCAACCCCTAATAATTCCACGAGCGCGTCATTATTAACGACACGACTGTCGCGTTCAGCACTGAATTGTTGAATACCCGAGTTCATCGATCCTGCACAATTCCCAAATAATATCCGGCTAGCCGGCTGGTCTGGGTATTTGTCGCTTGGATGTGGCCCTCGGGCCGATTTCCTACGCTGGCATTACCCAGATCAGGTTCAAGGGTTGGCAGAGTAATTGCGTCTGCCCTCTCAGCCCGGCTACCCGAGCTCCCCGTGTGTTGCATATCAACACCGACAAAGAGTTGCTCCGTCGTACAGCAATTTTTACAACATTAAGCGGTACTGTCAAATCGGCCCAACGAGTAGATTTTGTTCAGGCGTCACTCAGGGATTGCAGCTTCTCGACGGCGCAGCTAGAATGCAGCCATTCTGGTTCGGATTTAATTATTCGAATCCCAGATATAAAAACTAAGTACAGGAAATAGCCGCCAGTTTTGGGATCCAGTTCGCTAACACCGCAAGAAAATTTCGCCCGGGCAATTCGACGCCCGGATGACGAGATCAATCTGGCCGCGGCGAGCCTGTATGCAGCTTCAAACGAATTTCCCGATCTCGACGTGATCGCATATCAGGGTCGAATCGCCCAGTTTGGTGCCAGGGTCAAATTTCGCCTTTCAGCACAGCACACAACGTACGATTTTGTTGGCGCTATGCACGAAGTGCTTTTTGAAGAGTCTGGATTCGTAGGCGACAGCAAGAATTATTTCGACCCGAATAACAGCCACCTGAACGAAGTTATCGATCACCTGAAAGGCAATCCGGTAGCGCTCTCGATTCTCTATATAGAGGTTGCTAGAGTCGCAGGAGTAACCGTCGACGGTATATCGCTACGCAAGCATTTCGTTGTTGCTGTCGGTTCGGGCGACGAGCGCGTGTACGTCGATCCGTTCCACAAAGGCGGGCTGCTTTCCCGTAAAGAGTGCATCACAAGTATTCTGGGCAAAGACCGTGTTAAGAACGGTGATTTTGATGATCTGGAACGCAGGTACCTGCATCCTGCCAAAAAGCGAGCGATGCTTCGCAGACTTCTTTCAAATCTCAAAGTCGCTCACGAAAAACACAAATCTTACGAACTGGCACTTGCTGCCTCCGAGCGAATTCAATTGCTCGATCCCTCCAACCTTAGAAACCTCAGCGAACTGGCTCATTTACAAACCAAAGTAGGGAATTTCGGCGATGCGGTCGATTCCCTCACCCAGTTCCTCGAACGTGCGCCCGCCGGATCAAACACCGAACAGGCCGAGAGCGCACTTCGCAAACTCAAAGCAATCACCACTCGAAGCAGCGAAGATTCGCCCGAATAACCGGCGAATTAGCGAAAACCGCTTTCCGATTGCTGGCGTATTCTCTATTGGTTACCTGAAAGGCCAGATGCTTTCGCGCACGGCGGCGGCATTGCACGGTCGGTCGGGTCCTGAATGGACGAGGTGTACCGCTTGAACTACCAGGGACTAGAAGATCTGGAATTGCTTGCGAAGATTGGCGATCAAGACCGGGATGCTCTTTCGACACTGTACGACAGGTACGGTCGGCGGGTGTTCGCGCTCGCCGTACGGATTCTGAACGACCCTGTTGGTTCGGAAGAAGTGACGCAAGACGTATTTATGAGTGTGTGGCGGCGCGGCGCTACCTACACAACGAAAAAAGGAAAGTTCACAACGTGGTTGTTTTCAATTGCACACAACCGAACGATTGATGAACTTCGAAAAAGAAGACGTGATCGAAGTCGCCTAAACGACAATATTGAAGACCATTACGATCTCAAATCGGGTGATATCTCTCCGGCAGATGCCGCGGTAGCTCAGTCCGAATACGCCAAGATACGGGCAGCCATGGAAGGTCTGCCGGAAGAACAGAAAAACGTGGTTGAGCTCTCTTATTTCAAGGGGCTTACCCAAACGGAAATTGCAGAAAAAACCGGCCAACCGCTCGGCACGGTCAAAACACGAATGCGGTTGGCTTTGAAAAAGTTACGCAAAGCACTAAGTGCTGAAATGGGCGCGCAGGTATGACCGACTCTAGAGATACAACTGAAACTAACGACGGTATGGATCCCCGCTTCGAAAATCTGGCGGGGTACGTTCTGGGCGCACTCGAAAATGACGATGAGCGCGATTTCGTCGAAGCATTGATCGAGTCTGACAGCGAGGCTCACGCTGAGTTCACTGAACTAGCCGAAGCTGCCGACCTGCTTGCCGTCGCAGTTCCTCCCGTCGCGCCTCCGGTTCGGTTGAAATCAGCAATCATGGACCAGATAGCTAGGGAAGCTGCTCCGATGCCGATTCGTTCGACAGTGGAAGTTGCGCCAACACCTTCATCCACGCCGTTTTGGGCAGCGATCATACGATCGGGCTTTGCGTCATCCGCTGTCGCAGCTGTACTCGTTATCGTTGTCGCAGGTGTACTCGGGTACCAGAATAATCAGCTGGGCAACGAAGTCGATTCCCTTCGAGCCGAACTCAATGCCGAATCAGCGGTAGTGGCCAATATTCAGAACGAACTCATGGCTACAGTTTCGGAATCAGAAACCAAAGTCGCTTCCATGAAAACCGAAATGGAAACAATGGAGACTGAAGTCGGAGTCACAACCGAAATGGTTGTTCATCAGGAAGAAATGGTGTCAAAACTCGCCATTGAAAATGCCGCTCTTCAACAGGCAATGGCCGAACAGAGATGGTTGAACTATGTTGCGATGCGAGAGGAATACCAGGTTACGAGTTGGCTGGCGAGTACGCAGCAGACGACATCAGGATCCGTGATCGACGCATCGGGTTTGATCGCGGTCAGGTACGTTGGCAACGAAGCTGTGTTCCAGGCTCACGGTCTTG
The DNA here is from genome assembly GCA_963694185.1 of Dehalococcoidia bacterium. Taxonomy (GTDB): domain Bacteria; phylum Chloroflexota; class Dehalococcoidia; order Lucifugimonadales; family Lucifugimonadaceae; genus Lucifugimonas. The sequence continues at coordinate 4,702 of CAVOCL010000028.1, read as the reverse complement.
CTCAGCCGCAACCCGACTTTGCATACACGCTGTGGTTGCTGGGAAATGGAGCACCGCAGCCGGTCGCAAGTTTTGAAGTGAGTGAAATCGGATCGGCCACTGTCGCATTCCTGCTACCCGCTCCGTTCCAGTTCTACTCGAGTGTTGCTGTAACTCAGGAACGTGTCGATCGCGTTGGCGATGACCCCACAGGCATCACGTTTCTTTCAGCCGATACCAACTGATAATTTCTGGGAATTCTTAGAATCCTATCCACGGAATGCCAATATTCCGAGTGAGTTGAAACGCGTGGGCTGAAATGGCGCCAGAAACTACTACTACTGAAACCGAAGTATGGGTTTGCGATCCATGTGGTTCCCAGATGGTCGACCTCCATTGCAAGTTGAGATGCGACGTTTGCGGATTCATGAGGGATTGCAGCGATCCGTAAGCCGGTTGCCGAACAACATGGTTTGATGTCACGTTCTTCACAGGCGAGCGGATCTCGTTCTGCGGTAGGCTACTGAAATACCGATGGTCACCTTCCGCTCCAGCCACATACCTGCCCTCCTTCTATTCGCCGCGGCATTGTTTATATCGATTGGCGCAGCCGGCTGCACGCAAAACGAGCCCACACCAGTGCCTGGAACGCCACTTCCGCAGATCACGGCATCTGAAGCTGTCAATCAGTCGAAAGCTGCAATGGCAGCGCTCGAAAGTTTCAGCTTCGAATTGACCCATGATTCAGGCTTCACCACTCTCTCAAGTTCTCTAAGACTGTCCAGAGCAAGCGGAATAGTCGCCTTAGATGGTCTCGATTTAGAAGCCGAGGCAAATATCGGCAGAGCGTTCGTGCGGATTGAAGCGGTCGTTATCGATGAACAAACATGGATGACCAACCCACTGACAGGCGTATGGTCGGAAATAGCTCCCGAAGACAGCCCGTTTTCGTTCCTGGATCCCGTGAAGTTAGTTGCCGATATTCTTGGCGAGACACAGCAGCCCGTCTACCCGCGTGACGATGAATCGACCGGCGACATTACGGTGACCGGAAGCATTCCAGCGCCAACACTTGCGGCGCTTGTTGGCAGAGTAGACCCAGACGCTGTACCGAATGTAGAACTAACGCTTGATCAAGCAAGTTACGTTTTGAAACGAATCATCATTTCAGGAAACGTTCAACCAGAAGATGAACCCGATACGGTACGAGTGATAACACTTTCTGAGTTCGACAAACCAGTTTCGATAGAACCGCCAATCTAACCGATGCTCACCCGACTTCAGAATCTCATCTCGCCCTACAAGCTGCTGCTGCCCCTATGTTTCGGGGTGTTTATCGCAGCCGACGATATGACCGTCGTGGTTACGTTGCTGCCCGACATGATGGCCGACCTACGGGTGGGCGTGAGCGAGCTGGACAGAGCTTCGTGGGCGATCACCGGGTATCTGATCGGATTCACCGCTGCCATGCCGCTCATGGGGAGAATATCGGACCGAATGGGGTATCGTCGGGCATTCCTGATTTCGATGGCGGTGTTTACGCTCGGATCGATTCTCGTTGCGGTGTCACCGAATATTCCAGGCTGGCTCTATGGTGGACAGCCCGAGTACAACTGGCTGGTGGGCACTCGGGTGTTCCAGGCCATTGGCGGTGGAGCCGTTATACCGATTTCGATTGCTGCTGTGGGCGAACTGGTCGACGGCAAGCGGCGCGCCATCGCATACGGGTTGATCGGTGCCAGTGCTGAAGCTGGCGGGGTGTTCGGGCCTTTGTGGGGTGGCGGAATCACAACGTGGCTATCTTGGGAATGGGCGTTCTGGCTGAACATTCCGGTGACAGTCATCGCTGCAATTTGGGTAATGCGTAACCCGCCGGGTAAGCGAAATAACGTTCGGGTGAATGTTCCTGTCTCGATAGTTTTCGCAGCGGCCCTAACGTTGTTGACCATCGGGCTTGTTCGGGTTGGTAGTCCCGATGCACTGATGGCGATTTCGCTCGTGACAACAGTGCTGTTGGTGATTTTATTGGTGTTCATGAACAATCGCTCAAGCGATCCGTTGTTCCCTCAAAAACTGTTCAAGCTGCCTTCGTTCAATAATTCCAACCTGACCCACTTTCTTATTGGCGCAGTGCTGATTATTGGAATGATCACAGTGCCTCTGATGGCAGCTTCGGTATTCGCTAAGTCACCACTCGAAGGCGGGCTTCAGCTGTTGCGAATGACGATTGCAATCGGGATTGGTGCGATTGTTGGTGGTTACGTTACCCAACGATTTGGCGCACGAATTCCGGCGATTATCGGGCTGTTAATAACGACGCTTGGGTTCTTGCTGTTGTCGAGTTGGACAATCGATATCGCTGAGCCGATGTTGACGATTCATCTGGCAATTGCGGGTCTTGGGCTTGGGTTGCTGGTGTCACCGATCGCAGAAATGGCGTTGCGAGGTGTTCAGGGCGATCAGCGAGGTGCGGCTTCGGCGTTGTTGAGCGTTTCACGGATGGTTGGCATGACGGCCGGCCTTGCGGTGATGACGGCTCTGGGCACTGTGCAGTTCCAGAACCTCGTTGCAGATGTACCAGCGTTCTCGATGGATCCGGACGTTCAGCAGCAGATCGTCGATAGCGCCACCGATGCCGCAGTCGAAGTGTTCACACGCTTCTACCTGTACGCAGCCGGGTTGGCAGCGCTGGCGCTGATTCCGGCGTGGTTGATGACGAGGAGCAGCAAGAGCCAAACGTCCAGCTAATCAGCCGGCGTCGACGCTTCCCGCTTTTTTTCCTGACTTCTTTCGGCCTCGAGTCGTTCCAGCCCGTAAGTGCCGTGATCAACGTACGACATCGCATCGGCCAGCGCCTTGTGCCCAGCTTTTTCGCGAATAGCCGTATGCATTAACTGGCACACTCGACGGTAGTCAGGATGACCCTGCTGCGACGTGCGAAGTTCCAACATGTGGAACGCTTCCCGGGCGTTGAACTGCATCGAGTAGCGCAGCTTGAACCCAAACGGCACAACATACTGAGAAACGTCGGGACCGTGCTCGTTCAGCACCGTGTCGTGGAAATCTGCCATCCGACCCATCGCATCGTTCCAGCGCTGGGTCCAGCCCACTTCTGCAATAGCTGGTGGCGTTGAGTAGCCGTGCTTCACGCCAAGTCGCTGCCAATCGATTGTCATCATGCGATGCCGTTGCAGGTCACGGAAGCTACCGAAATCGGAAAGCACATCGAAGCGATAGAACGAGCGTTCCATGCCGCGTCCGGGTTTGTGACGACGGTTTTGGCGATCGCCAACGTACGCTCGAATCACCTCGGCTTTGTCGTCATCGCTCATGTCGTTGACGATGGCTTGAAGCTGAGAATCTGGCAAATCGGTGTGTGCGTAAAGCGCCGCTGCGGCGATTTTGTTTTCGGCGTCAGGGTCCCATTCAACGAGTGTCACCTCGTCGATACCGCTCGGTTCCGCGTCGAAGCTTGAAGCAATACGCTCCATCGCTTCGTGGTTGTCCTGGTAATACCCCGACCATGCCTCGCCGCGCTCCGGCAGATCGACTCGTTTCAGGAACGACGGGATGACCTTTCGCAGTTCAGCGAGCATCATCCGGGCGTAGTCACGTGCCTCTTCAAGCGGATGACTGTTCATCCGAATAAGCATCGATTCGTATGCCTGACCCGTGGCGAATATACCGACATTCGAAGTCGTCGCAGCCGGAAGCAGTCCCCGTGCTGAGTCGCACGCTTTGGCGCGAATCGACGATCTGTAGATGAAGTTCGAATCGCCCTCTTGCTTCGGGTATTCGCCCTCGAAGTAAGGCACGCAGGTGTGAACCAGCTCCGAATACTCATCGAATAGCCAGTCCATCGTCTTCGTGTACTCGGCTGCGAGAGGACCCGTTTCGATCTCGGGCGGTGCTATATATCGGTAGCGATCTTCAACCTTCTGATCGTAAAAAATGTACCGGGTCGACTGTTCAAGATAGGCCGCCAAACGGCCCCACTCAAGCACTTTGGTCAGCAGATTAGACGCCTGTTCACAGGCGATGTGGGCTCCACCAAGCTGGGCGACAGAATCATCGCCGAACTGCGAAAAGACACGATCGAAAAGACCCTCTGCCCTCTTCAGTGAAACAAGCTCGGCGTTTTCGTTATCCTCTGCTGTGAGTTCCTCAATCGGCACATCGGGTCGATCATAGAACTCGTCGAGAAATAGGCGACGGAGCGTTTTCGGCGAACGGCTGTAGCGTGCGAATAGCGCCCCTTTTACAACCTCGGGAAGATTGATGAGGGCGAATACAGGCTGGTCGATATTTGTGAAGAACCGGTTCAAAACCGCTCGTTCTTCAGTGTTGAATGTTTCCCGTACGTACATCGCCCGTATGCCTATCGACTAACCCGCTAATCCAGCGGGAAGTTTGACTGTTCGCTACTCGATGCTTGTCCAGTCCGTTCAAGCACACAGCAATTCAATTTATCTTTCAGCGCCTAGAGCATCAGGCGAGCAGGATTTTCGAGGGTCTTCTGGAATTCGCCCATCAGAATCGCCGCTTCAGCGCCATCACCAACTCGGTGATCGGCAGAGATCGTTGCGTTCATCATCTTGCCCGGAACGATGTTGCCATCTTTGACGACCGGTACATCTTTGATTGCACCAACAGCGATGATTCCGGCGTTTGGCGGAACGATAATCGCGGAGAACGAATCGGTGCCGAACATGCCGAGGTTTGA
>CAVOCL010000027.1:0-11771 GCA_963694185.1 Dehalococcoidia bacterium | reverse complement strand
GTTCGACCTAGAAGTGAGGCGAAACTTGAATCGGCATCGATTATAAGAACTTTAAGCATTTGATCCATATTCTCCGATTGACTGGCTGCCAAGATGGGGGCATTCCGTAACTGAGTACGGGCACCCATGTGAAACGTTAAATACAGAATATGAGTGAACCACAGGCAATGAGTACGTAAAAACACGGGCCTTGGTACAAGCTAACCACAGTCTATTTCGCGTACTGAGGTGTGGATGCTGGCTGTTACGGCCCGAATCGCTCGGTGCGCACATCGTTGTGATTCATGCCGGTATCGAGCAGGTGATTGCCTATCGATTCAACAAACCCACTTCCACCGCAGACGTACGCTCGGTTGGGCAAGTTGTTTTCGCCAACAAGCATAGAAATCGCCTGGTCGACCATAGCGCGGTCGATGCGTCTGCTTTCACCCTGCCAGTCGGACGATACGCCTCTCGTGAGCGTAAGAATCAGGTCGAGATTCTGGTCATCGTTAGCCATTCTCTCAAGCTCATCTTTAAACAGTACGTCTGGCTCATTCCTTGCACTGAACATCAGCAGCGCCGGTGCGGTGCTATTAGAGGACGCACGGTGTCGAAGCATCGACATGACCGGCGCAATGCCCGATCCACCAGCGATAAACAGTACTGGCCTGGTAATCATCGGTAGCCACGTGAAATGTCCGCCTATTGGACCACGGAGCTCGATTTTGTCGCCCACCTTTACGAACTCGTGGAAGTATGACGAAACCTCGCCATCGGATATCAGCTCGATCGCAAGTTCGATCGCATTCGGACTGTCAGGCGACGACGTGATCGAATAGCTTCGCTGCGCCTGATATCCGTCGGGAGCCGTAAGCCGCAGATCGTAGGATTGCCCGGCGAAAAATCCGGCCTTCGCTCGATCGTCTGGGAGATCGAGCGTGAACAGCTTCACACGTGGCGATTCATCAGTAATTGAACTCACGGTGGCTATCTGCCATTTAGCACCACCATTTTTAACACGTGACGTCGCCAACGTTAGTCGCCCGTATAACGCTGTTCGCGCCAGGGATCGCCGTACATGTGATAGCCGTACCGCTCCCAGAAACCCGGGGCATCCTGATCCATAAATTTCAGGCTACGAATCCACTTGGCCGACTTCCATAAGTAAAGGTGCGGAATCAACAAGCGAACTGGGCCGCCATGTTCGGGTGCCAGAGGTTCGCCATCGTACGTGTGCACGAGCAAGCCCTTGCCATCGATAACATCGGCAGCAGGCACGTTGGTCGTGTAGCCGCCGTCGCAGTGCGCCATCACGAATCCAGCCGGTGCTTCGGCGCCCGCATCGTTGAGCAGGGTGTCGATCGTAACTCCACGCCAGTCGGTATCGAGCTTCGACCACTTAGTTACACAGTGCAGATCAGTGTGAAGGTCGGTTTGCGGCAGGGCATTGAGAGCATCCCATGACCAGCTACCAACGGTTTCGCCTTCGATTTCAATCGAAAATTCCCATGTAGCGGTGTCGACCCTCGGAGTTGGTCCCGCGGAAAGTACTGGGAAGCCATCTTCCAAATACTGGCCGGGTGGAATCGGCCTAGGCGGCTCGGGGCGTCGGCGTCCGAAGAATTTGTTGTTGATCAAGTGTCAGCCCACATTACGTGATTAGAAATCGAAATTGCACGATCAGCCAAGTTTACCCATCGTTGGGAATCCGTTCACGCAGTATATTGACGGCATTACGTAGTGACACGTTATTTAGATGGTTATCAAATGGAGTTTTGAAGATGGCATTGAGCAATTCATTGGCCGGGAAAACCGCAATCGTAACTGGCAGCGGCAATGGGATAGGCCGAGCGATAGCCATACGATTTGCCCAAGAAGGCGCCAGAGTTACGGTCGCTGAAATCGAGGACGATGCCGGCAGGGAAACTGTCGAAATGATTACTCGGGCCGGTGGCACCGCTATCTTCAGTCATACCGACACCACCGATCCAGCAGCCATCGAGGCAACGGTCGAAGCAACCAAACAGGCGCACGGCGAGATCGATCTACTGGTGAACAATGCCGCGGCGTTTGTGTTCGGCAAAATTGAAGACATTACTCAGGATGACTGGGCGAAAGTATTCGGCGTAAACGTAATTGGCTACGCAAACTGTGTGCAGAAAGTGCTGCCATCGATGCGCAAGCAGGGCGGCGGGGCAATAGTGAACATCGCATCGGTTTCTTCATTTATCGCACAGCCAGAGTTCATTCCCTACAACGCATCGAAAGGCGCGGTTGCCCAGCTCACTCGCTGTCTAGCATTCGACCTCGCGGTCGACAACATAAGGGTCAACGCGGTCTGCCCGGGAACCATTCATACGCGTGCGACTGATTTGCATATCGACTCGTTGGATCTAGATCCCGAAGAGGCACTGAAAGAATTTGGGCAAGGTTCACCAATGAAGCGAGTCGGCAAGCCAGAGGAAATCGCGTCAGGCGTGCTGTTTTTGGCTTCCGACGAGGCATCGTTTATGACCGGTTCGCAGATGGTCATCGATGGCGGAGCAACTCTCGACTAGCCAGACCGGCTAATCAGGGTTCGCTGGGTGAATGCCTGTTGCCAAACGCAGCAATTGTGAGTGCGTATAGTTGCGTTTTGGTGTGTAGGAAACACGTATGTAGGAACAACACACATATGTACTTGCGCCTAGTTCGACACCGGTGCCGCTTCCGGGGTCCTAATCTAAGTGCATGCAGCAAAGGTTTTACTCGAACCGCCCAGATAAGCAACGTGGCGCGGTGGCGATTGAGTTGACGATTATCGCAATCGCCGGATTCATCGTCGCAGTTATCGGATCAATGACGTTACTCAGTTCGTCATTCATGGTTACCGAAAGCGGAGAAGCTGTGTTCAACGACGGCTTCACAGGCTCCGCATCTCAGCTAACTCTTCGAACAGGAGTTGTGGCCGAAAGTGGTGAAGTTGATGTCGATGCCAACGACGTAATTTTGCTCAGCGGTGTCGATGAATTGGCAGTTGCGAAGCTGATATTTGTAGTCGATGTATCTACCGACGTTGTCGTGGATCTCACTCCACCGAACACCGTCGACGATACACAGGCCGATCCCGACTCAAGCGGGCTTACTCCGAGCACGTACATAACTGTTAGTTGGGATGAATTCACCACGAATAATACCCAGTGGACCGTCGATTTCGGTGGTGATACCAATGGAGATTACTTCCTCGAAAAGGGCGAACGTGCAGAGATAACTGTGTGGCTCTAGCCCTATGACGGGATCAACGTTTTATACGATCTTGGTTCCGGGACATCCGATGGTTATGCCGATTCAGCTGCCGAGCTACTCCAGCAGCGGGACAACTTCATAGTCGAAGTCAATGTGGGTGGTTCGACATCGCTATCATTCCAGCGAACACTCCCACTTGAACTGGACACTTCTGACCTTCTTGACTAACTGAATACAACTGGTTGGTCGCTCGCAGCCGTTGTGTACTAAGTGTGTCTCACCGTGTAGATGGCAGGTAGCCGGTTGGTGATCCGGCCAAATTGGGGGCAACATAGTGATCAGAAACTAGCCAGAGTCGTAATTACGTAGTGTTGATCAGGTAGAGCAAAAAATATGGCACGAAGAGTTATTCGACGCCGACGACCATCAGGAACTCGAGTAGTACGCAGGCCCGCAAGAAGCGCAGCGCCTGAAGCTGCGGCACAGGCTGCACGTCCCGCAGAACCTACTGGCTCGAAAGTCCTTATTGCTACATCAAAAGGTGTGCGCAACATAATCCTGCCAAAACTGGCACTGATGGACGACGTGATCTTAGCGGGTTTGGCCGATAGTCCAGAAAATGCGCTCAAAATGCTGGTTCAAGAGCATCCTGAAGTTGTAATTCTCGATATGGACTTCGGCGGCCAGTTTAACGGCCTCGACATCGCAAAGACGATGCAGAAGACGAGAGTTCGCGCAGCCATCGTAATGCTGGTTCCCGAACTCGATCCCCAACAGCTCAAGGCCTATTCACGACGCTTCGGTTCATCGTGGACCTATGTTAAGAAAACCACCTCGGGAAGACTCGATGTTCTCCAGATGGTGCTGAAGTCGGCCGTTCGCGGCGTGCAGTGGGTCGAACCGGATCTGAGCCGATCCCTTCAAGTGATCTGGAAAGTGGCTGAAGAAGCCCGTGATATGGAAGCCAGACGCTCGGAAGCCGAACCTACTGTCATCACATCACCTACGAAGCTCAAAAATGCTAAGTTCAGTGCACCAGAACCCCCGGTCGCTTCTGAAGACGATCCCGACGAAATTGCACCCGGCATCAAGACGATGACCACCAATGATGCCGAAACAGATGGCTTGGACATTTCGTCAGTATCTGTCGGGCACGGCGTCGTCGGGCAGAACGTCGGAAAAATTCGCCGAACTGGTTAACATCAACCCGGCATCCCTTTAGAATCTATGAATTCTTGCAGTCGCGCCCGAATTCAGTCCGCAATTCATTCGCCCCTATTACGCGATATCTGGCAGGTGCTCGATCAGGAACAGCACCAAACCTATGGCCAGCAACGCCAGAGCCACCAAGTTCAACATCCTGAGCACCAGGAATTTTGGCAGGTGCTTCAGTAGATACGCCGCCCCAAGCAGGCCCCACATCGCTGTGTCGATCAGCTTCCCATCACCGTTGAACGACGTCAGGGCGAGGATCAGGAAGATCAGCGCACCTGCGAATCCGTAAATCGATGGTGTGTATATGAAGGGCATAACTTGTCTTTGTATTCCTGTTCATGCGAGCGAGCTTTCACTCGCTATTTATCGACGATCCTCTAACCCTGCGTGCCTGCCAAAACTAACCTGAACTCAACTTACCAGTTTGTCATCGCTCCGTCGTTCCGGCGTAGACGCGGTGGCCATCCGTGCGGCTCCACGGCAGCACTTTCGGCAGCATCGATATCGAACTCGACTCCCAATCCGGGTACGTCTGGGCTCCATGAGTAGCCGTCGGCCCATTCGATCTGCTGAGGGAATAACTCCGTAGCGTAAGAGCCGGGACGTCGAGGCATTTCCTGCACACCAACGTTGGTCGAAGCCATACACAGCGCAACACAGGCTGCAGCCGATACAGGGCCGAGCGGATTATGTGGGACGATGTCGATGTAGTGCGTTTCGGCCCAGTGTGTGATCTTCAACGCCTCGGTAAGGCCTCCAACGATGCACAGATCGATTCGGGCGTAGTCAATCAGATCTTCTTCGATTACTTCCCGGAACGACCATTTCGAAGACCACTGTTCACCAGCTGCAATCGGCAGGTTCACTTGTCGGCGCAAATTTCTGTAACTACCCTGATTTTCCGACCGCAGCGGATCTTCAATGAAGAACGGTTTGAATTCTTCTAGTTCTTTGCACATTTGCACAACATGGGCCGTGTCGAGGCGAGTGTGGGCATCAAATGTCATCTGGATATCTGGCCCGACGGCTTCTCGTATACGACCCATCTGCTCAACAGCGATTTTCATCGATTCAACCGGCTCAAGCGTGGATATACCTGGCGTTTCGAATTCGCCACCCGTTTCAGGCTGACCCCATCGAACGAATTTCCACCCTTCCTCAACAGCTTTCACCGAATTGGCAACCAGCTCGTCGATAGTCTTGCCCTGAGTGTGCGGGTAGCTAACGACCTTGTCGCGAACCGGACCGCCCATGATCTTGTACGTCGGCATGTTTACCGACTTGCCCTTGATGTCCCACAACGCAATGTCGATCGCTGAAATAGCGCATGAGTACACCTTGTCAGCAGGGAAGAATCCCGAACGGAACATCTCTTGCCAGAGTCGCTCCGTCTCCCACGGGTCAGCGCCGATCACAAGTTCAGCAAGATGATCGATCGCCGAGCCAATTGCACGACCCCAGTTGCGGATGCCAACTTCTCCCAAACCATGATGACCGGCATCGGTATCGACGCGAACGATCATGTAGGGGTGGCCGGCTTCGTCCTGCACCGAGAAGCTTCTGATCTGTGTAACTTTCATAGTTCGTTTATCTCCAGAAATCTTTAGTAAATTCTCGGTTTACCAGTTGGTTTTAGCGCCGTCGGGCAGGCGTAGGGTATGACCCATCGACTGCGGCGATACGTATGCGCCTTCAGCAGCATCGATGCTGAAATCGACTCCCAATCCAGGCACGTCGGCACACCAGGAATATCCAGCGTCCCATTCGATCTGGCGTGGGAAGAGCTTGTGATCCAACGAGCCGGGCCGTCTGGGCATTTCCTGCGCCCCAACGTTCGTCGAAGCCATGCACAGGGATACGCAGGCGGCGGCTGAAACGGGACCAAGTGGGTTGTGCGGGACTATGTCTATGTAATGCGTTTCGGCCCAGTGTGTGATCTTCAACGCCTCGGTCAGGCCTCCAACGATGCACAGGTCGATTCGGGCGTAGTCGATCAGATCTTCTTCAATAACCTGTCTGAACGGCCATTTCGAACCCCACTGTTCACCAGCGGCAATAGGCAGGTTTATCTGCTGTCGCAAATTCCTGTAAGCGCCGGGGTACTCGGAACGAACAGGGTCTTCGATGAAGAACGGCTTGAACTCCTCCAGATCCCTGCACATCTGGACTGAGTACGCAGGCGTCAGGCGTGTGTGAATATCGAGACACAGCTGAGTCTCCCAGCCCACGGCGTCACGCACTGCCGAGAACGATTCAACGGTTTTGCGCATCGAAGCAAGCGGATCGAAAACGCCCTGACCTTGATCGTTGTACGGTGCCGTTTCAAGTTGGTGCCAGCGAAGGAATCGCCAGCCTTCATCCTGAAGCTGCTTGGCGCTGTCGACAACATCAGGAATATCAATCCCCTGGACGTGGGCGTAGGAAACAACCTTGTCTCGAACCGGCCCGCCAAGAAGCTTGTACACCGGCTTGTCGACCGATTTGCCCTTGATGTCCCAGAGTGCGATATCGATGGCCGAAATAGCACATGAATAAACTGTGTCGGCGGGGAAGAACCCTGAACGGAACATCTCCTGCCACAAGCGCTCGGTCTCCCACGGATCAGCACCGGTGACCAGTTCAGAGAGATGCTCTATAGCATGGGTGATCGCCACGCCCCAGCCTCGAATACCAATCTCCCCAAGTCCGTAAATCCCGGCGTCAGTATCGACCCTGACTATGAAATATCCACGGCCTGATTCGCCCTGCACGGAATAGCTTTTGATTTGGGTTACTTTCATTTTATGAGCCTGCGAATGACTAGTGGGAAACGGGATTTGGCGGCAGTGTAACTCGCAATTTATGTTCAGCACGAATCCTTCAGCCAGTAAATGAATCTCATTCGAGTAATGTTGGCCTGAACAAGTGGAGGCCGACAAAGGAGGAACGATCGTGATATCAGTAGGGCAAACAGCAAGTAGATCTATGATTGTTACGAGCGAAATAGTGAAGCGTTATGCCGAGCTAACCGGTGATTTCAATCCACTGCATTTTGATGAGGATTTCGCGGCTAAAACAAGATTTGGTCGCCTTATCTCTCAGGGCGGAATCGCTGTGGGGCTGGTTCATGCACTGGTTGCGATGGACATGCCAGGCTCCGGCACAGTGTTCACAGAGCAGCGCTGGAACTTCCCGGCTCCGGTGTATATCGGCGACACGATTACCGCCACTGGGACGATTACGAAATGGCGTGATGAGCGAAATCGTGGAGAGATGGATTTCGTAATCGTTAATCAGGACGGTGTGGAAGTGCTGAAAGGCTCTACGGGTGTTTATAAAGCGGTTCCGACTGATGCTAAGTAGATATGCCCCGTTAGTAATACGTGCGCTAAAAGCTGGGAAAACTTAACCTCCCGCACAGATCGAAAAGCGAAACAATCAATGGGCGGATGACGGTATTTCGTCGTGCTTGACCGGTCTGGGAGGCAAATATGACTACTGCAGGAATGCCAGCTCGCAAGTTGTATATTGTCGCAAAATGGTCGTTGATTATCGGGCCGCTTCTAGTCGTGATTTTCAACTTCCTGTTGCCACAGAACGGCATTGAGCCGCTCGATCCGTAAAGCTCAGCAACATACATAACCAAGCTCGGTGGCGATGCTGATATCGCTCAGATCTACTACGTCATCATTTTGATTGGCCTAATCCTCTATACGCGAGCAATCGTTGGATTATGGCGTGCTGCACCCGAAGGCGCTGCCAGGTACCGATTGGGAATTGGGATGATGGGCTCGGTCGCCGCACTTGGGATGTGGGGCATCATGATTGGCATCGGACTGGCTGAGGCCAGTGTTGGCGCCGATTACGTGAAAGCAGGGGAAGCGGTTGTAGCATCTGGCGGAGCTCCTGCGGCGATAACAGCCGCAACGTTCACGCTCACGATATCTACGGCGTTGCACGCTGCGTACTTCGGTATCTACAAGGCCACAACGTATCTTGCTTTCCTCGTCTTGATACCGGTTGGTGGTGGCATAGCTTTAAGCGGAATTGTTCGAAAAAATTCAGTTGGGCAATATCGCTTATCGGAGTTGTGACCGTGATTATCACTTCGGTGATGCCGGTCAAAACTGAAGAGGGTGCGATGGCATTCGGAGTCATGGCATTGATCTGGGGAGTGGTCTTCTTTGCCATGGGACTGATGATCATGAAGAACGACATGGACTAGCTCTTCGTGAGGTAATTTAGGGAATTAGAAAGAAAAGGGGCGCACCGGTTGGTGCGCCCCTTTTTAGTTGCTCGTGATGTAAGCAGCGAGAGTTAATCCGTGAAGTAGCTCCCGCCGTTTGGCGAGATGGTCTGGCCTGTCATGTAGTTCTGTTCATCAGAAGACAGCATCACTGCTATCGACGCAACGTCTTCCACCTGACCCGGTCGCTTGAGCAGTGTCAACGCAACCACTCCGGCTCCACCGCCAGATGCCAACTCTTCCCGTGTCAGATCGGTTTCGATAATCCCAGGTGAAATCGAGTTCACCATGATGTTGTGCTCTGCGCCCCATCGAGCCAGCACCTGCGTGAGTGAAATTAATCCTGCCTTCGAAGCAGCGTAGTGGGCAGTTGTAGGTCCACCGTAAAGCCCGCTGACAGATGCAATGTTGATGATGCGACCACCACCGGAGTCGACCATGTCGGGCAGGACTTCCTGCGACACCATGAACGGACCCTTGAGGTTCACGGCCATGATTTCGTCCCAGTCGGCCTCGGTCACAGTGTCGATAGGACCCTGCCTGTTTATCCCGGCATTGTTAACAAGAACGTCGATATGACCCTCGGCATCGATAATGTGGTTGACCCACGACTTGATCGACTCGCGGTCCGTCACTTCAACTGCCGTCATGTAGGCAGTGCTGCCAGTTTCTCTAATCGCCTCGCAGGTTTCTTCTGCGTAAGCCTCGTTCGAAACGTAGCTAATCGCCACTGCCTTCGCACCTTCTTGGGCGAAAGCCAGAGCCATCGCCTTGCCAAGCCCGCGTCCACCACCAGTAATAAGGCAAACCTTGCCCTTGAGTCGATCCGTCACTACTACCTACCTGATTCTTTTTAATATTCGTTACGTTCTATTAGATGGACTCATCAGATGAAAAAGCGGCAAGCCGTCTAGTTGGATTTCCAGTTTACTTCGCCCGGCTCGATGTCCTTGATCCACAGTGCTGCGCCCTCGCGACGTGGGAACGGGAAACCGGGCTTTCGACCATGATCAACGGCCTGCATCGCCTTGATCTTGTCCACGTTCACCTCGATGCCAAGACCCGGCTTGTTGCCCATGACTATCCAGCCGTCCTCGATGTGGTTGTCCCAGCTATCGAACGCACCTTCTCTACCGGGATCTACAACTTCCATCATGTTGTGGTTCGGCAAGGCAGCGGCGAGCGGTGCCATGAAGTTCGCAGGGCAGTTCATCATCGTTACGGGGATTTCATAGGCGTAGCACAAGTTCGAAACTTGCCTCGCTCCGGTGATACCCGAGTGACCACTCCCGACGTTTGCTACGTCTATAGCCTGCTGTGAAATGAGCGGTGACATCTGCCCAACGTCGTTCAGGTTTTCACCGGATGCGACGGCAGCTGAAACGCCACGAGAAACCTGCTTGAGCCCTTCGAAGTCCCAGCGTCGCGCCGGTTCTTCTGCCCAGAAAATATCGAAATGCTCTTCGATCTGGTTGATGTACCTGATCGCCTGCTTTGGCGACCAGTATTCGTTAGTGTCGATCATCAAGTACGGGCGATCTTTCACCTTGCGGAAGGCATCGTTCATGATGCCGATCCGTCGTAGATCGTCCTTCATGTTCAGGCCGATTTTGATCTTGCCGCCATCGACCCCAACGTCGGCCATTCGAGTGTAGAAGGCGTGAAGTTCATCGTCTGAAAGGTTGTAGCCGATATCGGATGCGTAAGCCTTTGCGCGGCCTTCGCGTGCGCCGAGCGTCCGCCACAGCGGCTCATCGGCGATCTTTGCCTTGAGATCCCACAACGCGATGTCGATCGCGGCGATAGCACCGTTTACTTCGCCTTCGTTGTTGCCCTTGTGAACCCAGTCGACCATGTCTTTCCAAAGGCCAACGACTCCACGAGGATCCTTGCCTTCGATGACGTGAAACAGGCTGGCAACAGCGTCGTTTCCTGCCGGAGCCATGCCGCTGATTCCCTCGTCGGTGTCGATCCAGAGAACCGCCAGACTCATGAGATCGTCGCCAGCGGGGTAGTTCGAATCACCAATAGCTCGGTCGAGCTGCTGAACGAATTTTTCTAATCGGTATCCAGTGATTTTCATTTTTTTAACTTGGTATTTTGTGAGGTTGGGAGATTTCGATGTAGATGAAAAGGAGGGTCAGGGGGCTACTGAGTCTTGGAACCGTGAGCGGGAACGTAGTGCTCACCGTCGACTCCAGACGCAGCTGCCGCAGCCTCTTCCTTAGTTGGAGGGTTGTCCCAGAGTCCGGCTCCTGGGCGACGACCAAACGGCGACGGGCCTGCAGAGGCAGAAACCGATGTAACCGTTAGTCGCTCAAGTGCTTCAGCATCAAAACTCACGCCGGTTCCCGGTGCATCGCCGCATATCGCCCAGCCATCGACAATCTTGATATCCGATGTCATTACACCATCGTCTGGCGATGGGTTCTGTGCTTCTAACGTTAGGAAGTTCGGCATACATGGAGCGAGTTGGGCATTCATGTTGCCCGGTGATCCGCCAAGTGTGATCGGGAGCTCGAAGCCGTACGCAGCATCGGCAAGCTGGAGCGCACACGTGATGCCGGTCATGCCATGGCTCACCTGAACCACATCAGCGGATCGGTTGTGGAAATAGGGCAGGAAGTCACCCAGCGAATCTAGATTCTCACCCGCACACACGGGAGCCTTAATCTGATCTGAAATCCTGCGAAGACCCAAGAAATCCCAGCGTCGTGCCGGTTCTTCGACCCACGCGATATCGAACTGCTCTTCCATCTCTCGCACTTTGCGGATCGCCATCTTCGGGTTCCACACTTCGTTTGCGTCGATGTACAGCAGTGGGGTGTCCGTGGCCCTTTCGAGACCCTTTTTCATTCGGCCTATTCGGCGGAGATCGGCATCCTGATCAAGACCGACCTTAAGCTTGCCGCCCTTGAAGCCGTAGTCGGCTGCCATCGTGCCGTACCAGTCTTCGATCTCATCGTCGGAGAGAGGTGAATCAAGACCGGAAGCATAGGCGTGAACCTTGGGATTTGATCCGCCGAGAGTCTTCCACAGCGGCTCGTCGTTGGCCTTTGCCTTGAGATCCCACAGTGCCACATCAAGCACGGCGATAGCGTCGTTCACAACTCCATCGTGCCCA
>CAVOCL010000026.1:0-11883 GCA_963694185.1 Dehalococcoidia bacterium | reverse complement strand
CATACCAGACCATCGGCTCGTTAATCGGCTGTCCACCAAGCAACAGAATCTCAAGCTCGGGCGTCTTGCTGTCCTGCTCCTCATCGGCGGTAATGACAATCGAATCACCCTTGCCAAATAAAGCAGCCTGTCCCAAATGAATGGCATTACGAGCAGGGCCCACAGTGCCGTTCCCGGCCAGCACGTACGCCAGGGCGTTGTACTCCGGGTTCCAGGGAATCTCGACCTGAGCACCGGGACTGACAGTAGCGTGAACATACGTGATTGGCGAATACGTAACTCCTGGAGCATCATGACCGTCAAGCGATCCCGCAATAACCCGAAGCAAAGCACCACCGTCATGCGAACTCAGCAGCGACAGACTCTTACGAGAAATGTCCTGATAACGAGGCTTTGCCCACTTCTTGTCCTTCGGCAGGTTCACCCACAGCTGCGTGCCGTGAACAACTCCGCCACTGATGACGATCTCTTCAGAAGGTACTTCGATGTGCA
The DNA here is from genome assembly GCA_963694185.1 of Dehalococcoidia bacterium. Lineage (GTDB taxonomy): Bacteria > Chloroflexota > Dehalococcoidia > Lucifugimonadales > Lucifugimonadaceae > Lucifugimonas. Next base: position 11,391 of record CAVOCL010000026.1, on the reverse strand, counting down.
ATATTCCAGCGCCTGCGGTCATCCATTGTGTGTCGCCGTCACTGATAGACCCGCCGCCACCTTCTGAATCACGGTGATCAAAGGTTCCTTCGATCATGTAGGTGACAGTTTCAAATCCACGATGCGGGTGCCATGGAGTGCCCTTCGCCTCGCCAGCGCGCCACTCGTTTTCGCCCATCTGGTCCAACATGATGAACGGGTCGAGGTACTTGTATGGGATTCCAGAGAAACCACGACGAACCGGAAATCCTTCACCTTCGAACCCCGACGGAGCCGTGGTGATGGTCATTACAGACCGCGCAACCGCATCATCAGCAGGGCGAGCAATGCGATCCAGAGCAAGGATATTTTCAACCGTAACAGCGGGCATATTGATTCTCCAGCACCTAAGAACTAGATAGCTTACTAATAGTAAGTATATAACTAGTAGTTAGCAAGTCAGATGCACGTAATTTAGAATGGATGCTATCGGTTTCTATCATTGCGAGAAGCCCAAACCCCCAACACCACTAGAACCGCGGCAGTACTTCGACCTGATCTTCACCGGCGATCACCCGTTCGACAATCACCGACACTGCATACTTTGCAGCTACGTTGTCTGCCCCTTGAACATCGAGCAACAACTGCGCAATATCGGCCTCAGCCGCCGGCTCGGCGCCAACTCCGGCCCGAGCATCCTCGAGTCGCTTCAGCGGTGCCGCCAGATCGTTCAACGTGCCATACGCCGAAGCAACCATCCTTACAGATCGATTGAACTCACGCTCGGCCTCTGCGATCTCTTCAGCAATCGAATCTCCAACCATCGGCCGCAGCTTATTGGTAGTTCGCTTGCCCCACCCTTGAACGTCCTTCAGAACCAGCTGCTCAAGCTCCTCAGCGTGCCACGACGAATGCCGTGCAACATCTTCGGTGCGTTCTCTCGTGGCGTTCCTAGAAGGGCACTCGTAGTACCGATACGACTTCGATGTCGAACTCCCGTCAACCCGCTTCCACGACCTGCGCCTCGTCAGCCCAAACAGCCCACGTCCGCACAAATCGCAACGAGCTACACCACCAAGCAGGTAAGGTGGCTCAGTCGAACTCTTACGCACCGGCTTGCGGTTTCGAGTCACCGCTCCCGCCCTGTTGAATATATCGCGGTCAACTAACGGTTCATGGCTACCCGCAATACGCACGCCGTAGCGGGTATACGTACCGAGATACGTTCGGTTTTTTAGAATTCCTGAGATCGCCAGCGCCGACCACGGCCGGTTGGTTCGTGTCAGCAAACCGCGTTCGTTCAGTGCGCGAGCAATCGCACGGAGCCCTGGGCCACCAAGCGGTTTCGAACCTTCGGCATGCCACGGCCCGGCGTACGTTTCGAATATCTCTTTTACGACTTCCGATTCGCCAGCGACCGGCTTCAGCAGTCCGTCAACCCCGGCCTCGTAGCCAAATGGCGTCCTGCCAAGAACCTCGCCCCGAGAAGCCTTCGCCACGATAGCGTCACGTATGCGCGCCTGTCGTTGTGGCGATCGCCCACCAAGCCCAAGTAACTCTTCACCACTCTGAAGTGCGTCTGGCCGATCCGGGTCGGTACATCGAATTTCTGTGCCGAGCCGTTCAAGCTCCAACAACCGGGTCACAAGAGTTTCAAGATCCTCAGCGATGTGCGAAGCATCTGGAACAAGCACCAGAGCCAGCCGGGCATTTGCACCCGTGAACGAAGCAATCATCTGTCGATAGCGATCGTGCCGTGCATCGAAATCATTCGCGGGTTCGTCTTCTGCTGGCTCGAACCACGCAACAAGCTGGTGTTTATTTCGCTGGCAGTAGAGTTCTATCTCTGCCCGCGGATGCAGCTTACTGGAAGACGAATCGAAGCCATCCCCTGACATGTTTTCAGAATGACTCTGATTATCGAGGGACGCGTTAGCGCTATGAGTGGGTTCGCTGTGGAATCCAACTGCCCGCAATTATTGCTCGGTCAGAAGTGCCCTGCCGCAGCTGCAGGGAATGGGGCCTTCGGAGCTTCGTAGTCGGGTCAATTCGCCAACTGGAAGTCGCACCGCACAACCCTGACACACGCCACGGTCGACACGCACAATCGCAATTCCACGGTTTGATCGGAACAACCGGGTGTATCGAGCAAGATCGGCTTCCGGAATCAGTAACGCCTCGGAGTTTCGAACTTCAAGCATCCTGTTGAACTCTGTGCCAACCTTGGTCTTTTCCTGACCAAGCTCAAGTCGCCGGGTCTTCCAGACCTTTTCCTTAGAAGCAAGTTCTTCGGTCAGTTCTTCATATCGTTGGCGTGCATGCTCTGCTGCAACTTCAGCTGGAGCGATCGACTCTTCGATCTGAGCCAGATTTCGTCGCGCCGCAGAATGTTCGGTCTCAATGGCCGTCAGTTCTCGAACGTTCGTAATTGCACCACCATAGAGGCGGGTCTCAAGTTCGCCGACCTGATCCTTGAGCATTGCAAGATCAGATTCGAGCCTGGCCGTCTCAACCTTGGCTTCCAATTCCTTAACTCTGATCTTCTCGCAATTGTCTCGGAGTTCGGGAAGGCCTCCCTCGGACTTGAGTTCTTCCTCTACCTTCCGGTACTCACGGCGCCTTAGCGCTAACGCTTGATCCGTGTCTTGAAGGGCGAGGAGTGTTTTTGCGATTGTCAATTAGGGATCCTGAAGTCAGAACTGTGTCGGAATTGTGCCGGGGTGCTTAATTTTAGACCTGTGAAATTCGGTGTCAAATTTGCATAGCCAATCTCAACCCCAAAATCGCACGATCTGGGCATACAAAATGTGTATTCTCGGCAGACTGCTTTATGCTGAAACACTGCAAACGCACAACTTATGGAGATTCGATTGACCGATACTGACAGTTCATATTCGCTTCCACCGTTCCTAAAGGGCCGCGCCCGCACGCGAATCGTTTGCACTATCGGCCCTGCAACAGGAACGCTCCCTCGAATCAAACGGCTGATCCGAGCGGGTATGTCGGTTGGCAGGTTGAATCTGAGTCACGGCAACTCGGAAGAACACCATTCCTACGTGAAAATTCTCCGCGCCGCTGCCCAAGAGATGGGAGTAGCCGTCGGTATTCTCGCCGACCTCCCCGGTCCCAAATATCGCGTCGGCGAAATGGAAGAGCCGCAAATACTGCTTACTACCGGGCAGCATTTTGTACTTCAGGCCAGCCCAATTAAAGGCAACATCGAACGCGCTAACGTCTGGCCGCTCGGACTCCCCAAAGATATTAAGCAGGGCTCGCACGTACTTATCGACGAAGGTTCGATCGAGCTTCGGGTCGAAGAAATCGATGGCGACGAAATCCATTGCCGCGTGACAATGGGCGGCGTTATGAAGCCGAACAAGGCCGTAACTGCCCCCGGCAACACAACTACAGTCGACTACTTCACACCCGAAACCATCAAATCGCTTAGCTTCGTGGAATCTTCCGACATCGATTTCGTCGGTCTGTCGTACATACGAGATGCCCAAGATGTTACGAGAGTTCGGGAGCATCTAGCCAAGGCCGGAAAAACCCCACAGCTCGTCGCTAAAATCGAAATTCAGCAGGCGGTCGACAACCTCGCCGAGATCCTCAAAGTGTCTGATGCAGTAATGGTCGCCCGTGGCGATCTCGGAGTCGAACTCCCGTTCGAACGTGTGCCGTCTGTCCAGAAACAGATCATCCGTATGGCCAACGAAATCGGCAAGCCGGTTATCACCGCCACCCAGATGATGGAATCGATGATCGAGAACTCTTCGCCAACCCGGGCAGAAGCCACCGATGTCTACAATGCGGTTCGCGATGGAACCGACGCAATCATGCTTTCGGCCGAAACATCGGTCGGAAAATTCCCGTTCAAAGCCGTACAGGCGATGACCCGAATCGCAAAACGTGCTGAAACCTATCTCGAATACCCAATGCTCGCAGAACGTCGTGGTAACGCTGCCAAAAAGGGCGGTCTACCTGTCGACGATGCGATTGCCGATGCCGCAGTTTCAACAGCCACCAGCCTCAAATCGAAAGCCATCATGGCCTTCACCAAATCGGGTAGCACCGCAGGGCGTGTAGCGGCCTACCGCCCCTCAAAGCCATTGTTTGCGCTAATCACTGATATCGGTGCTGGCGCAAAACTGGCACTCAGGTGGGGCGTAATTCCAGTAGTCATGCCCGACTTCGATGAAATTCAAGACATGTTCACCGCAGCTTCAGATCTTGCTATTCAAACCAAGCTTGCCAAAGAAGGCGACACGATAGTTGCAGTAATGGGCTTGCCAATCGGCGTGCCCGGCACGACAAACCTGTTGCGGGTGATCACAGTCCCAGAACCAGTTCGCCACGGCGGCTAGGTTTGGGGTTCGCCCCGCTATGCTCGGCACAGCCTGCAATTGTCATTGCGAGGAGCTGCCTTGAGCGACGTCGCAATCAAGGTTGATCACGCTAACTTGCAATAGTGGCGGATAGCACTTGTCACATCGGGCGATATCTGGAAACGGCAATCACCGTCACCGCTAATAAACCCAGCTATTCGTCATCACTCGGCTTAGGCCTCTTGGCAGCCTCTTCTATCGCCAGCCGCAGACGCTCAATCTCGCTGAGTTCAGTCGGTTCAGCACCGTAGCAAGCCGCATTGAATCGGCTCGTAACCATCTCCACAGGTGCACCCGGCAAGAACACAGCCAGCGCCGGCACCCGTTCGTTCGGCGTGACGTTCGGATCGAAAACCATCCCACGTTTTATCGCGTGAGCCAGAGTATCGAAGTACAACAAAAACGCCTCCGCTACTCCCTTCTCGCCCTCAGGCCATTTCCATAGCGACCGCTTCTTGCCGCCCTTCATCCAGCCCGGCATAAGACTCGACAGCAGCTTCAACATATCGGCCTTGGCATCGGCGTCACCGCGAATCGATTCCCGATCGGTCTTATCATTCCTACCAGCTCTGGTAGCGATGTGTTTGTAAGCAAATACCAGTACGAAGAACAGCACCACAATGAGCAATATCGAAAGTGGCCAGCGCAATGCATCGATAGCAAAACCAGCGCCCTTTTCAGCCTTCTCAGCTACTTCACTGACCATATCTTCTGAAGGTGGGCCTGGCGCCAGCGGCTCTTCATCGGCGTCTTCGGGGTTCAATCTGTCACGGAACCACTGAATCAAGGTCAATATCAGCCACATCGCACCTTCGATCGGGTAGCGCAGCACCCATAGAAGCGCATCTACAAACGCAGCCCAGATATTGACCAGCCCACGCACGCCTACATCCCCATATCGCCCGGTCAGTAGACCACCAACAACGCCTACTCCAATAATTCCCAGCACTGATATTCCGATAACCATCGGCCATGAAGCGTTGCCCGTGTCTTCGGAATCAGGCAGTCTCGATGCCGCCAACCCGATCAATGAGACACCAAAGAATGGAATGAGTAGCGGTGCGATTCCAATACTGGATTTCACAACACCGAATTCAACCACTAGCCCGATTGCAATAAACGCTGTTCCAACCTTGAACGCGCGGCTCAGCTGTCTTCTTACGCCTCCGCCAGCAACCAAATTCTGTGCGCGATACCAGAGCGCCCCTGCGGCAATTAAACCAATCATTAATTTGGCAACTCCCTCACCTGAATAGGTGCCACCAAACATATCGACCGGCCAGGCCACCTTGAACGACCATGAACCTTCTAACGGCACACTGGCCACCGCAAAATAAACCACAACAACGGCAAGTACGGCCTGGTATATGGCCATCGTCGCCACATCGCCCTTTGCCCCACCGAACAACCAGGCAGAAACGACACCAAATCCCAACAAGAAAAGCACCGCCACCCAGGGTAGCGGCGCACCGCCAAGACCCATCAACCCGCCAATAACAGCAAGTGTTGTAAACCACCAAATGCTTTCAATAACAACCAGCGCGCTATAAGCGATTAGCGTGGGGTTACGCACTAGTCGGCCCCTTCTGAATTTTCAAAAGGTGACGCAGATTTTTGAGCGGCAGAAACCGGCAACTTGTCCCAGTCGCCAATCTTCTCGGGAGGCCGTGAAAACAGTTCGTCATTTACACCGGGAATAGCCTCAAGGAACAATCCACGGGCATCCCGAACTTCAAACTCCGGATAATCAGGGGGTTCTTCGCGCCCCGTGTGAACAACTATTATCGGGTGCCCGATGCGCTTGAGCCCGAGCAGGTAATTCATCGTCTGTTCTTGATAAATACCGCCGATATGAATCAGAGTCGATCCCGGAGGAATCATCCCCCGTCTGCTACGGGCCATCTCGGCAAGAGAACGAATTCCAATAGGGTGAACCATCGCCAGCGATTCGAGCAGAGTCGTCAGCTGAGTAGTCCCTGAGCTTGGTGGCACAGTAGCGTGCGAAGAATTGCTACCGCTTACCCCGTTGGTAACTAGTCCAACCTTGTAGCCGGAATCGAGAGCGTGATTCGCAATCGAAGCTGCAGCATTCATCGTTGCCTCTAGCACGTCAGATCGGTAACCCTCCCACGGCACGCTAGTCGTTATTGCCTCGGCAAAGATCACTGTGTGCTCAGAAACGCTGGGGTCGAACTGGCGAACGAACATCTCGCCTCGTCTGGCCGTCGTCTTCCAATCGATACTCTTGATCGGATCGCCCGGACGATACTCACGAACCCCGGCTGGTCTCGAAGGATCGTCCCATAATCGCGTTCGAGAAAGCGAATCACCTATAGGCCGGCGCGCCGGCAGAGAAAATCCGGGAATTGCCTTAATGACCGGGTATACATAAATCGCCCACGGTGTGTAATCGAGAGTGGCATCTGCCGGGTATAGCCCAAATAGGTCACCGCCGCGAAGTCTGGTTTTGCCGAGCCGATACATCCCACGCGAAAGCGCGGTCAGCTTACGTTTGACCCTCACCCGTTCGTACGATCCAAGCGATGTTGTAGCGCTCAGCTCGGCGCCGCCAAGATACGCCTGCTCAGCGGCCTTGAACCCGTCGATTAGCAGGCCCCGTGGTACGTACTCGTTAATCTCAAGCCACGGCACCGGCAATGGCTTGTTGTTGGCCACCGTGAAAGTAATTTCGATTTCATCACCTTGAAACGCATGATCAACCGAACACGTTCTCATGATCGTTATTTCTTCAAGTGCTAACGCCGCCCACACTCGTGAAACAATTGAAATAACAAACGCCAACGCACCCACTGCGGCGATCAAAGGCTGGTGCGAAACAGCTCCGACGATTACGACGATTATGAGCAGCAGAACGAAGATATCGCCGAGCGGATTTAGCGACTTTGCCCGTGACGCTCCGAGACTTGGCGTGTGATAACGAGCCTCTAGCCCTCTCGTCATCATGAGGGAGATCATCGACATTTAGCTACTCACGTTCGATCGGAACCGGCGTCGCATCGACTATCTCACTGATTATCTTCACGGTCGCCTGCCCCCGAAGTTGAGTCGTCGTTTCGGCCAACAGGCGGTGAGCCAGTACCGGTGCTGCCAACTCTTTCACATCATCTGGCAATACGTACGCTCGCCCCTGCATCGCCGCCCGTCCCTGCGCAGCGTGCTGCAGAGCGAGCGAAGCACGAGGACTGGCTCCGAGACGGAGGCTGGAGCTGCTTCGGGTGGCTGCGACGATATCCAGCAAATAGTTGCGAACTGTGTCGTTCACAGTCACGCCATCAACCACCTTACGAGCAGCGATCAGATCGGCTGCGCTTGCCGTTGGCGTAATGGCGTCGGGATCTTCACCTGCGCGGAATCGATCGAGCATCGACTCTTCTTCGTCTCGGTCCGGGTAGCCAAGAGAAGCCCTAACCATGAACCGGTCGAGCTGTGCTTCCGGCAACGGGAACGTGCCTTCCATTTCAACGGGGTTCAGCGTCGCCATCACCATGAACGGCTCTGGCAGTGCGGTTGTTACACCATCGATCGACGCCTGGCGTTCCTGCATCGCTTCGAGCAGTGCCGACTGCGTTCGTGGAGTCGCCCGGTTGATTTCATCGGCAAGCAGAATCTGCGAGAAAACCGGACCCGGCCTGAACTCGAATTCGCCCTTAGAAGCGTTGTAAAAGTTCACTCCAAGTACATCGCCCGGTACAAGATCTGGGGTGAACTGGATTCGCCCAAACTGACAGTCGAGAGAAGCCGCCAACGCTTTCGCCAGCGTTGTTTTGCCTGTTCCCGGCACATCTTCAAGAAGCACATGCCCTCGACACAGCAACGCCAACACGGTGATATCGATCGTTTCCGATTTTCCAACGATGACCCGCTGAACCGACTCACGAATTTCAGTAGCGAGCTTCTGTACCGATAAAACGTCTAAATCCGACGCCTTGGGCTGACTCTCAATCGCCAATTGGTTCTCCGATTCTGCATTTACGTCTAAATACGACGATGACGTATGTTACGCCGAGATACCGTCTCGGGTTTGAATCCACGAGGCCGACAGAAATGATTCTGGGCTGAGATACGCCGTGAGTATGGACGCGGTTGCGTCATTTATTCGATCAACTATCCGGATTATGAACTTGCCAGTCGATTCCAACCACCACTAATCCAACAAGCTCAGGCACTGGCTGCTGCGGGTAATCACGGCCTCGCTCGGCCACGGAGTATTCGTTACAACAACCCTTCCGGCCCGGCGCACGAGCGTCAACATGTTCCGCACCCTGCCTTCGAAACGACCGCTCATCAACTCAACCTCGATACCCACGATGCCCCAGTCTGTACTTGAAATTGCTGCTGAACGATGAACTTTCCAGTTTTGAATTACAGGGTGTAGCCCGGCGTCACTCATCACAACACCGTTGCTGCAAAAATGAACTGCCCCGTCGGCAGCATCGTGATTCAGTTCGGTATTGCTCAGATAATCCGTCCAGCCGGCGAATATCGCCTCGTCGTCTGGGCGAACTTCCACGAAATCCGGATCGAATGCTTCCGGGAATACCGGCGTATCACGGTTGATCGTGGCAGGGGCGAGAGTCGCTGTCGGCAATGGCGTAGGGGTAGGAGTCTCCGTCGGGGCTGGAGTAACTGCGATCCGCACGAAAGTTGGCGGCACCGTTGATGCCTCTGGCCTAAAGCCGCTCGCGCCGCCACTATCGCCGGTGCCACAAGCGATGACGAACAATGCCGTCATCGCTAGCAAAAGCGCGAGAAACCCGCTAAATCGTTGATTCAACGAACGACTAAACCACCACAACCGTGTTGGTGAGCGTGCCGATCTTTTCGATCGATACGTGAATAACATCCCCGGCAGCAAGCGTGAACTCAGGCGGCGGAATCGTGCCCGTGCCGGTCATCACCGATGTACCGTCCGGAACAGAGTTGTGCCGCATCAGCCAATCAACAAGATACGCACATCCACGCTTCATCTCGCTCGTGTGGGCCTGCCCCTCAAACGCTACCTTGCCATCACGTTCGATAACCAGTGTCACTGCCAAATCCTGTGGATCGCCAATCGTTTCAGGCGTAACAAGCGCCGGACCAAGTGAAGCCGACTTGTCGTAGACCTTCGCCTGTGGCAAATAAAGCGGATTTTCGCCTTCAATAGAACGACTGCTCATGTCGTTACCGCAGGTGTAGCCAACGATCTTGCCGCCATAAGTAACGAATACGAGCTCAGGCTCTGGGACGTCCCACGTCGAGTCGCCACGAATGCCAACCTCGTCAAATGGTGATTGCAAACGTTCAAGTGTCGCCTTGAAAAATGCCTCAGGTCGTTCAGCTTCGTACACCTTGGCGTACACGTCTGGTGATCCGCTTTCAGCCTGACGCTCTCGCATCGAGTCCATATACGTCACGCCGAACGCCCAGACCTCGGGCGCATCGACCGGTGGCAGTAGCGTTACCCCGTGCTTGCCGGGCTGCGCGCCATCGAGAAGCTCATCGGCCGATACCGTGTCTGCGCCTTTGTTTGCAGCCAGAATGCCGCGTGCGACAGTGTCGATATCGGATCCGGTTATCGAAGCAGCCTTGAACAGATCGAGCGTCGACCCGATCTGCGAGTTGAGAGCAGTGAGATCGGTCAGCTGCCCCGATTCGTCTTCAACGCCGACGTGCTTGGTGCCGTTCTGGATGTACTGGTAGTAACGCATCTTTTGCTTTCGCTGAACTTGCGAGTGCGACTGGCGAACTTGGTTCACGCAAACGCACATCTAACCGAAGTGGAATTATCGAGGACAAGGTTAACCGAGAGAACGACGTCATGTGCGAGTCGTCGAGACCACCATGAACTCGGGCCAATTAGGTCGCCAGTCTAATCCGGCGTGTTCCTCGACTTGAGCCGGGGTCGGATGAGGCTCGGCGAACCGGGCAACAGCGAACCCGACGTCCGACAACAATTGCTGCCAGTCGGATACCGGCATGTGCCAGACTTTTATCTCAGGGCCCTCCACCTTGCCAACGACACGATTCAACCCCGACGCAACACGCCTTCGACCGAAGTAGCTCGACATCATCCGCCCTGCGAAGCCGTTATCAGGATCCTTCTCCCACCGACTTCCGGGTGGTGTAGCAATCGGGTGCGGCAAACTGAAGCAAAACTTCCCGCCAGTTTTCAAAACACTGTGGTTCGAAGCGATCTGAAATCAAGCCAGCATCGAGACGTTCGTACTGGATTCCAAGCGGACTCTTCGATTCTTCATCGGCAGCCAGCGCCAATAGATTTCCGGAATAATCGAACGCCTGTACTCTGGCACCAGCCCCGGCAAGTTTTCTGGAAAAATAACCGGCGCCACAACCGACGTCCAACACATTAAGGCCGTCCACATCGCCGCACGCATCAAGCAGTGCGGGGCCGTGAACATACTGCCGGTACGGGTCGCTTTCTTCAGTTCGCTCTTTCCACCAATCAGCAGCGGCATCCCAGGCTGCACTCGACTCGCGGTTCATATTTTCTGGTGTTGTCTCGCCCAAAGTGACTCCCTCGTTCCATAAACAAGCGACGTGAAGCTTACCCGAAGACCGCTTGCTCGCTACACGACGTATATCTTTATATACGAGAAACTTTACCGAACGTGACCCACGCCCTGCCCAACTTGAACCGAACACTAGCAATCGCATTAGCTGCAATCCTGCTCTTCGGCGCGCTCGTCAGCGTTCGAACCGCAAACGCAGCGGAATCGCCAACGCTGACGGTGATGGAACAAACAGTCGATATCGACTACGGCAAAAAGATCACGATCTCCGTGAAGATCGATACCGGGGCGACTCCCAAAGAAATCCACACCGTTCGTACGCTGTTCAAACCCGATGGTGGAAAAACCATCTGGTCCTACCTCTATCCGACCTACGCAAATACAAACAACAACATATCGCTGACATTCGAAATCCCAACAGGACCAGGCTCCTACTACCCGCCCGGCGTTGAGTTCGATATCAAAGTTGAGATCGCCGGTGCCGATGGCGTCTT
>CAVOCL010000025.1:0-11902 GCA_963694185.1 Dehalococcoidia bacterium | reverse complement strand
GGCAATTCCCGCGATGATTTTCTTCCGTGACAGAAAAAACCATCTGTTCGGTGAACTTGCGCTGTTTATCGGAATTTTCGGTTTTTTGATACCGAACATGGTAGTTGCCGTTCAGTACGGGTAGATTCTCCAACGATATGGTGTCCAACAGGCCGTTTCGGGGTCTAAACTTGCCGATCTATCCAGATTCGCGCCCATATCGCTGTAATCAGAGCGGGCAGTAATCCACAAAAGGTCAGTACACGACATGTCAATGCGATTTGCCAATCGATTCGACGGCAAAGTTGCCCTCCTCACCGGTTCCGCAGCCACCAACAAAGACGAGCTGATGGGATTCGGCGGCGCCACTGTCTGGCGATTCCTCGAAGAAGGCGGTCGTGGCGTTGTTATCACTGATGTTCAAGACGAAATAGGTGAGGCTTCGGCGCAACAACTCCGTGACGCTGGACATGACGCTATCTATCTTCACCTCGACGTAACCGAAGAAGACCAGTGGAAGTCGGTCGTTGACGCGACGATGGCTCACTTTGGGCGACTAAATATTCTGGTCAACATCGCAGGAATCCTCGATCCCAAGTCGATTCTCGACATCGAACCCGCCGTCTGGAAGAAGACGATGGAGATCAGCACCGTCGGGATATTTTTAGGAACTCGTGCTGTTGCGAAACCGATGGAACAGGGCGGTGGTGGAGCGATTATCAACCTGGCGTCGATGGCTGCCAAGCAGGGATCGGGATCGTATGGAAGCGCTTACTCGTTCTCACGCGGTGGCATGCTGAACTTTTCTATGTCGGCTGCACTTCAGCTCGCCGAACTTGGAATTCGAGTCAACACGATCATGCCGGGCTGGGTCCACACGCCATTTACCGACTATCTCTACACCGACCCCGAGCAGAGCAAGTTCCGCACCGACCGAGTGCCACTCGGACGTTGGGGCAAGCCGGAAGATATCGCCGGTGGAATACTGTTTCTGGCCTCAGAAGACGCTTCCTACATGACCGGAGCTGAGCTGCTGATGGACGGAGGGGTAAGCGCAGGATCAGTACGACCAGCGAATCCCAAAAGCGAAGATTAGGCGGGAGACCCACGTAAAATTCACGCAAATCGACCTAACCCTCAACAGCAAACTGTCATGCTGAATTCATTTCAGTATCTTTCTCCCCCCAATGCAGCGGACGTGACTGACTTTGGACGCCACTTCCAGATAGCGAACGCGACGCGACCCCGCCAGATCCCTCGGCGGCACTCGGGATATCGATTATTCACGGCTAACCATTGAGCCTGATCAAATGCGCCCGATCAAAGACCCGCCATTGGCGTCTAATGCGTATGAGTCGTCCCGTCAGCGTGGGTGTGCGGCATCTTCTTCTCGACTGCTCCGATAGCGTCGGTGTACACCTTGCGAATAGTCGCATGCCGCTCAGCATCGGCACGAGTCGCCAGCGTATCCAGCCACTCAACTCCACCCTGCATCGTCGTTATCAGATACTCACCCAGAGACGCTTCGAACACGTCAGTGCGACCCGCCTTCACGTACACAGCCGAAGTGTGAGCCGCAAAGTTCACGGGCCAGACGTGCCATGCAACATGATCGCTAACCGCCCGAGCTGCAATCCAACCGCTACCCGGCAAATCCAGCGTCTCATCGATTGCCAACAACTTCGAGCCCTCGGCAGATGACGCCTGAGCGATCACCTTGCCGTTGAACACAATCTCCAGCTTGTTGATTGGCATCGCACATGTGGCACTAGCCTTCACGTGGACGGACCCACCTGAATCTGGCAACACCAGCTCGTCGCCCGGCCGCAAGCCCTCAACTGTGAAGTCCATCAACGGACCACTCGTCGTGTAAGTCCGACCCGCCCGCACAGCGGCACTCCACGAATTGTGCGAAAGCTCACGGTCGCCGATATATGCGTAAGTCCGCACGCCACCAACGGGCATACCAGCCGACATCTTGTCGGTGCCACCAACAGCAGCAATGCGGTAGCCACAACTCAGCAATCGGTACCACTCATGCACCGCAAACGTGTCCATCGTTGGAACGTGGAAATCTCTAATCTCCAGACCATCAACCTTGCCAAGAACAACCTCGGCAATCACCTCGGAATGCGGGAACGGGAAGTGCGGAACGATAGCGAGGCCGCCCTTCTCGTGCGCCTCATCCGCCCACTCGCTCATCGCCCGCACCGTTGGGTCGCCGATATAGCCCTCCGTTGGGCCACTTGTCGACATCGGGAAGATCGGCGATCCGGTCGCTCCCATCAGGCTGATGTGCCCCATGAAGTGCTGGCGGTTTTCGCTACCGACCCAAACGATAGTTTCGGCAGAAGACGAACCCGAAACGGCACCGGTTATATCTCCGACGTTCGTATACAGATCACCCCACTGAGCAGCCAGCAGGTTGATGATGTTGATGTCTTCAGCAGCAGCTTCCAAATGCGCTGTTTCAGGTGTTAGGAAGTGGGTGTGCGTATCGGCAGTGACCCAGCCCGATGCGCGGAGGTTCGAATTGCGATCAAGCGAAATTTCTAGCTCGCGCTGGCCCGGCTTTATGTTCAACTTCTGCCTGATCGGCTCGAACTCAAATCCTTTCGATACCTCCACGTACACATCGCCCACTGGCAGCTCGCCCTGGAACGTGCCATCAACGTACGCGTACGGCGTGTCGCCCAGCAACAGGTCGGCACCGTAGTCCTCGAACCAGTTGTCGTTCACATCGTGCGTATGGCCGTACGGAGGGAAGTAGCGACCGTCTAGTGATCGGAAATGTATGCGAGCGGCGGTTGGCTTACCGGTGCTTGAATCAATGATCTTGCCGTGAACCCAGGTACGTTGTGAAGTAAGAACGCGGGCACTTACCTGACCGTCATCGCTTTTCGCCGAGCCCGATTCAAGTAACGACCGAACGTCGATACCCTGCCCGTCAATCGACAACGTTGCGTCGGCAGATGCCGTGAGATCGATAGATGCGACCATTTCGGGATGTTCAGCCGATTCGCCCCAGCCTTTAACAGGCGAAGTAAGCCACGCCTCACCGTCGAACCCTTGGATATCCTCCTGCCGTGCGATCACACCAAGATCGATCGCTACCTCAAGATCGTTAGCCGACTTGCCACCAGCGTCGATCTCGACAGTCTCCAGTGGCAGGTGACGAAGCGGATGCTCTTGTCCGTTGAACAAGGTCAAAGCACCAATCGCTATCGCCGTGGCACCTGTCGATTCAATACGCACAGATGCAATGGTCTTTGAAGAATCCGGCAACTCAAGCGCATATATCGTCCATGAAGGCGGTGGATTCCCGCGACCCTTGTGATCGTCTTTGGCAGCCGTTCGGCCGTCCGCCGGGGCGTCACCAACCATCACACCGGTCTGCCAGCGACCCCATGCGTTGTTCGGGTAAGGACCACGTTTTGGAATTGCACTAATACCCTGATGTTGGCGGGACGAAAATCCGCTCTGCATCCGCGCCTGAACCTGGCTAATTTCAAACCGCCGACGGATCGACTGGCGATGCTCTGAACCGTCTTCGAAAACAACGACATAATCGGCAAGATGCTCACCCGGTGCCGTAACTACTGGATTCAGATAATCAGACGGCTGTCCCGCCACAGTAGTAGAAGCCTTTTCATCACAAAAATGAGCGAACACCAGATGCGATCCCGCAGCACCAACCGAAACCTCAATGCTCGATTCACCATCAAGAACGAGCAGTTCGTTCCCACCGCTGACAATGTCGAACGGCACCCCCCAGAACGTTTGCGAACCCACCGGCAGTAGAGCGACTGCCGCCGCTGTCTTCGACTCCCAGTGTTGCGAATCGGTACGACTGGCATTCAAGTTGGTGGCAAGTGAAACTGACATGAACTTCGGCATATGCAAATATCCAGTGCGGTTGGTCGAACGAATTCAAAGATTGTGAGAATGATGCGCCAGCCGGTTAAAGCAAACAAGTCCCGAATCGCTTCGGGACTTGTTTGCTTTCGAACGTTACGTTCTAGAAGAGTTAGCTGAGTGCTTCGACTTCAGACTTCACTTCGTCGAACGGAGGAAGGTCGGAAGGAACGTCCGACAACCACTTCCATGCGATGCTGCCATCGGTGTCGATAACGAACACTGAACGTCGGGCGGCTGTGTAGCCGTCCATGCCAGCGAAGTCGGGCCAAACAACGTCGAAGTCGGCAATAGCCGTCTGCTTGTAGTCGCTAAGAATCGGGAAATTGATGTTGTTCGCGTCACGGAATGCTCCGTTTGCAAAACGACCGTCAACCGAAATACCAATCACTTCGGCGTTGAGGCCAGAGTAGTCGGCGAGGGCGTCACGGAATGTGCAAAGTTCTTCGGCACATACGCCACTGAACGCAGCCGGGAAGAAGGCGATAACGGCCTTCTTGCCAGCAAAACTGCTTGAGCTGAATTCGTTGCCGTCGCTATCGAGCAACGTGAAAGCTGGTGCCTTAGATCCTACTTCGCCAGACATATAAAACTCCTAATTAAGCGTAAAAACTAGATATCACGACAGATTATGCCATCGCCGCGCCTAGATAGACATAGCGACCTTGATAACGCCGTCCTGGCGTAGACGATACATTTCGAATGCATCCTGAGCGTCTTCGAATGTAACATCGTGCGTCTTCAACACACCAGGATCGATCCACCCACGCTCTTTCAACGCAACAATATCGCGTATTTCCTGAATCGGCTCATTTGTTGCAGCGATAACCGTGGCATTCATTTGAACGTTCTTACCCATCCACTTTCGATGATCGAAAGAGGTAACCGTTGGGTCTATTAGACTGAATGAAATGATCTGACCCTCGTCACGCACCAGATCAATTGCGATTCCGAGACCATCTGGATTTCCGCTGGCATCGACAACGATGTCGAACAGATCACCACCGGTAATCTCTGTAGCAGCTTCCAGCGTGTTCTCATTTGATGCGTTAATCGTGTGCGTGGCACCAAGCTCCATCGACTTCCGGCAACGGTATTCCTCAAGGTCAATTCCAACGACCTGCTGCGCACCCTGACGCTCGGCGAACATAGTGAACGATAGCCCAATGCCGCCCTGACCCAGAACAGCAATCTTCTTAGCCAGAGGGTTGCCCCAGCGTCGAGCCGAATAAAGCGCCGTACCTGAATGCTGACACATCACCCACTCAGAAAGATCGCCCCACTCTGGGAGTTTGATCAGCCGGTCGGCAGTCTGAACAACCTGTTCCTGCATACCTGCAACGTCACGAGGAATAACGATGACCCGTTGTCCCTCTTTGTAATCAGGATCACGGCTGTCGACCACAACTCCCGCGCACTCGTGCATCGGCGCTCCGGGCAGGAACGGGTAGTCCTCTTCGGGTAGCTCAGCGTCGTATTCGAGATAGATATCACTGCCGCAGATCGACAGTGATTCGAGCTTGATCTGGACTTCCTTGTCCTCAAGCGGTCCCGGCTCGGGCACATCGAGGAACTCAATCTTGCGGCGGGCTACAACTCTGGCTGCTTTCAATTCGTTCCTCTTTACTGCGTTCGTTCACTAGCGTATCACGAAGATGTTGTTCGGTATCGACGAGTCTTATTATTCGACTCGGAATTCTAACCTCACTACGGCGTATACTCGGCGACCGTCGGGCTTGAATTTTCAGAGTTCTATACGGGGCGAAATCAGCACGTGAAGATCAAACACATAGAAACGATACGAGTCAGCGATCCTGCTGACGTCATCTGGGTGCGTATTCACACGGACACCAGTCTCATAGGTCTTGGTGAAACCTGGTACGCATCAAAAACGGTTGAATCGGCGGTACACGACCACTTCGCTCCTCTGATCGTCGGGCGTGATCCGTTCGCAATCGAACGCCATTGGCTAAACATGTTCAGGCTTTCCGATCACGCCGGATATGGTGGTGCTGAACTGCGAGCGATATCAGCTATCGATATGGCGCTGTGGGATATCAAAGGGCAATCCGCCGGTGTACCCGTGTACGAACTACTAGGTGGAGCCGTTCGCAAGAAAATTCGTGTCTACGCAACTGGCGCACCTTTCGAAGGCTGTGGTGATCTTGCAAAAGAACTGATCGCCGATGGCATGATCGCCATGAAAATGGGTCCTACGATTCCGATCGCTACCCCAACCGAAGGCCAGTACCTCGCTCCGAAAGAACTGGACAGGGTACTTAAGCCGTTCCGCGACGTGCGGGATGCGGTAGGCGACGGCATCAAGATCGCCAACGATGGGCACGGTAAATGGGCGCTACCAGTAGCCATTCAAATCGCCAAAGCGATGGAACCGCTCGACATCATGTGGCAGGAAGACCTGATGCCGCTGTTGAACCCCGACGCACTGCGCCAGCTTCAAGACGCTACGAGTACGCCTGTCTGTATTTCTGAACGACTGCTAACGCGATGGCAACTGCGAGATTTCATTGAGAACGGTGCTGCGCAAATCGTGATGCCAGATCTGATTTGGACAGGTGGCATAAGCGAAACGCACCGCATTGCCGTAATGGCTTCGGCACATCAAGTTCCGGTGGCTCCCCACGACGCCACTGGTCCGGTCAACATCTTCGCCTGCGCCCACATCTGCATGAACTCGCCGAACGCAATGATCATGGAGCACGTCAGGCCGTATCTGTACGGCTGGTACGGCGATTTCGTCGATCCGCTGCCACCTATCGAACACGGCTGGCTGCACGCTCCTCAGAATCCGGGCATCGGCACTCGACTCCGACCCGAAGTGTTCGACCGATCGGATGTTGAACTTCGCTACAGCGACGAATCGGTAATGATCCCTGGTATGAACGACGAGGGTTGGGCTGGAGGAGATAACTTCTCAGGTGTCATGTGGACTGAGATGGAGGACATCATGGACTTCCGAGCTCAAGGAACACCGATTTCTGAACGACTAACCAGTGGTGAAGGCGATTCGCCAACAGGCGGGCCGGGCGGCGGAATTGCAACGTGGTTTAAGGACGATGAATCGAAGAACGGCGACACGGGAGAAGAAAAATGATCATCTCCAAAATCGAAACCATTCGGGTTGGGCAGTTTCCCGATTTAATATTCGTTCAGATTCACACCGACACCGGGCTAATTGGGCTTGGCGAAACATGGTACGCCGCATCTACCGTTGAATCGGCGATTCACGATCACTTTGGACCGCTGCTAATCGGACGCGATCCTGCTGAAATCGAACGACACTGGCAGACGATGTTCCGACTATCGGATCACGCCGGTTACGGTGGTGCCGAGCTACGGGCGATTTCGGCGATCGACGTAGCGCTGTGGGATATCAAGGGGCAAGTGCTCCAGATGCCAATATTCGAAATTCTAGGTGGCGGCACAAGGCATCGAATAAAGGTCTACAACACACTTGGCGTCTACGGCGACATCACCGACGGCTACGACGTTTGGACCGACCCTGTGGGCGTGGCAAAACGTCTTCTCGACGAAGGCATCACCGGGATGAAGATGTCGCCAACCGACTTCATCGCCCGAGAGTCAGACGGTCAACTGCTGTTCCAAGACGATCTCGACTGGGCGTTACGTCCACTAAGAGAAATTCGCGACAAACTAGGCATGGAAATCGATGTTGCCAACGACGCCCACGCCAAGTGGAATCTGCCAAACGCCATAAAAATCGTTCGGGAAATGGAGCCGTTGCGCCCGATGTGGCATGAGGAGCTAATCTCGCCGCTAAACGAAGAGGCGCACGTCCGATTGCAGGCGGCCACATCAACTCCAATCGCCGCGGCCGAACGACTTATGACTCGCTACCAACACCGTCGATTCATCGAATCGGCAGCAGCTCGTATTTCAATGCCCGATCTAACGTGGACTGGTGGCATTTCAGAAGTGAAGAAAATTGCGATACTCGCGTCAGCGCATCAGATGCCAATTGCTCCACACGACTGCGTTGGGCCCGTGAATATGTTCGCCTGTGCCCACATCGGCATGACGACGCCAAACGTGATGATCATGGAGTACAACCGTGCAATGCATCTCGGCTGGTATCGAGATTTCATCGAACCCGATTTCGTGATCGATAACGGCTACCTGATGGCACCAACCGAACCCGGGCTCGGAACCCGCCTGAAGAGTTCCGTAAAAGAACGCAAAGATGTCACCGTGCGAACCAGCAATGAAAAGGCCGAAGCATGGCTGATGTCGAGTAATCGCTACACATACCCGCCACCTGAAATCCAGGAAGAATTCATCAACAGCACCGAACGCCGAAAAGCCGGCTCCGAAGCCGTTTACTACGACTAATCGTCAAATCGAAACTATCCAGCACAAAACGAGAAACGCTAAATGCCAGAGAACTCAAACAAGAAGCGAATCATATTTATCGGAGCAGGTGCAGTCGGCTCCTACATCGGCGGTTGGCTGTCGCATACCGGGCACGATGTGACGTTGGTCGATCTGTGGGACAAGCAGGTCGAGACGATTCGCAAAAATGGACTACAGGTAGATGGCCCTCACGAATCATTCGTTGCCCATCCAACCATATTTCATCTCCACGAAAACGAACTTATTTCACGATTGGATCAGTTCGATATCGGGTTCGTCGCAGTCAAGGCGTACGACACCTCGTGGGCAGCAACGTTCATCAACAAGTTCGTTAAGCCCGACGGCTACATTGTTTCATCCCAAAACACCTGGACCGATCCTGCTATCGCCGACGCCGTGGGTGCCGATCGTGCTGTTGGGCTCGTGATGTCGAGCATCTCTGTTGCTATGTGGGAGGCTGGAAAAGTCGAACGACCCGGCGACACCAGACGACGTGATCACGGTCACATCGTATTCCGGGCCGGTAACCACAATGGCAGCGACACCCCTCGCCTTCACGAACTGATCGAAATACTCGATCCAATCGATGGCGGAAAAATTAGCACGAACCTCTGGGGCGAACGCTGGGCAAAACTCGGCCAGAACTCGATGGGCAACCCGGTCGCTGCTTCAAGCGGCATGGGCATGGCCGACCTGAACAAAGACCCGCGCGGACGAGAACTCCAGATTCGTCTTGCACAGGAAGTTGCTTCGGTAGGCTTGGCGCTCGGGCACGATGTCGAGAACTTCGGTGGCAAAACGGCGCAGGAGTGGGCTGATGCTTCCCGTGGCGACGTATACGAGCTTCTGGACGGCGAACTGGCCGAGAAGTCCAGTGGAGCCAACTGGCGTCCCTCGATGGCTCAGGACGTGGTCAAAGGCCGCCCAACTGAGATATATCAGATGAACGGTTTCGTGTGCCAGCAGGGAGCGAGCGTTGGCATCGACACTCCGGTGAACGCTGCGATGGCCGACGTGATTCGTGCGATCGACGCCAAAGAACTTGAATCGGGCTTCGAAAACGTCGAACGAGTGCTTAAATCAGCGGGTTATTAGTCTGAGCACACAGCCCGATTTCGATTCGAGATTCAGCCGTTTCTCCGATTCAGCGCGCCGGGATTCCGATAGAGTCGTTTTCACGATTTCACGAAACTCAATTAACCGCTCCAAATCTGAATACGAACATAACTAATTGCCAGGTATCCACGAAGACACACTAATCTCCCTCGATCTCGAAACGACGGGCGTTAACTCAAAAACCGACCACATCATCGAGGTCGGAGCAGTCAAGTTCGTTGACGGCAAAGAGGTCGATACCTTCAGCGCACTGGTCAACCCGAACAGGAAGCTATCGAGTTTCATCATTGGGCTTACCGGAATCACTCAGGACGATGTCGATTCGGCCCCCGACTGGGACGATGTGAAATCGGATGTTGCCGATTTCATCGCTGGTGTTCCAATCATCGGCCACAATGTGGGATTCGACGCTTCATTCCTGCGATCACACGGCGTAAAACCCGATGGCCTGTACGACACGATGTCGATGGCTGAAATCGCTTTGCCAGCAGGGCCGGAGTACAGCCTTGCTCGCCTATCGCAGCGATTCGGATTCGCACACGATAACCCGCACAGGGCACTCTCCGATGCGCTGGTAACTCGTGATTTGTTCCTGCATTTGCTGGGAATTATCGAAGGCTTCGATCGGTCGGTACTTGAACAGATCAAGACTCTGGGTGAGCACGCACATACGCCTCTAGGTGCTCTAGCGCGCCGGATTCTCGATGGCGATGATTCACCGCTGTTACCGACCAGCGATAGCCTCACGGGGATCGATCCCAAGGAGTTGTCGTTACGGCTTCGCTCAGCAGGGAAGATTCCAGCTGTCGTACCGCACAAGTACGATCAGGCCGAACGTGACGAACAAAAGATTTCGGAAGCCATAGACGGTATTTTTGGCGAAGGCGGTTCGTTAGAAAAAACGCTTGATGGCTTCGAATCACGACCCGAGCAGGTCGAAATGGCCAAAGCTGTGGCAGAAGCCATCGAGAGTGGCGAACACCTCGTCGTCGAAGCCGGAACCGGTGTCGGCAAATCGCTCGCATATCTCATTCCGTCTGTACTCCACGCCATGCGTACCGGCGCAAAAGTCGTTGTTTCAACAAATACGATCAACCTGCAAGAGCAACTGATCAACAAAGATGTCGAGATCACCAAAACCGCACTAGCCGAGTTCGGTGAAGCGTCGGACAAGATGCGAGCCGCCCAGCTGAAGGGCAGGGCGAACTACGTCTGCTTCAAGCGATGGCAGAAC
Organism: Dehalococcoidia bacterium; assembly: GCA_963694185.1. Classification (GTDB taxonomy): domain Bacteria; phylum Chloroflexota; class Dehalococcoidia; order Lucifugimonadales; family Lucifugimonadaceae; genus Lucifugimonas. Next base: position 1,266 of record CAVOCL010000025.1, on the reverse strand, counting down.
GCCGTGCTGAGCACCGAACCAAACGACACGGAGTCGAAACTGCTGTCCAAGCTCCTTGTGTGGCTTCGAACTACCGAATCTGGCGACCGCAGTGAGTTGGCCCTTGGCAGGCTCACGCCTATGTTCAGCCGATTCTCGGCGCAGGGCGCAATGATGTGCCCATCAAACGAAGGACCGTGTTTCCTTCGAAAAGCCCGTAATCAGGCCAACGCGTCCAACGTTGTGATCATCAACCATGCGCTTCTAATGTCAGACATCGCTATGGGCGGTGGATTACTGCCGGATCACGATGTGCTGATAGTCGACGAGGCGCATCACCTCGAATCGGCTGCTACGACACATCTTGGCTTCTCGGTAAACCAGTTCCAACTGGAAGGTGAACTTCGCCAACTTACCGGTTCACGAGGAATTCTCGGTCGGCTCGCAACGGTCATATCAAAAGGCGTTATCAACGCACTCGATGCTTCGACAAACATTGCACTGCAAGCCACAGAAGCGGTCGAAGCGGCAATCCAGAACGCATCAGTGATGTTCGATTTGGCCGCACAAATTTCATCAGAAGCTGCCAGAGGATCGCAACAACAATCGGAACTACGCCTAACCGATACCGTTCGTAGGCAACCGATATGGGACGATCTCGAGATCGCCTGGGAGAACGCAAATACACGGCTCCTTGAAGTATCGGCGCATCTGGGTGAACTGTGCGAACAGGCGTCGGCAACTAAGGACAGCTCAGCTGAAGGACTCGTACTCGACGCCTACTCCGTGAAAGACTCCATAGAATCCGCCGTAACGTCACTGCGTGAAGCCATTCCCGAACCGCAATCCGAAAGTGTCTACTGGCTCCGTGCTCAGTCGGGCAACCGCGGGACCAACATAAACGGCGCTCCTCTCAATGTCTCGGAGAAACTAAATCAGGCGTTGTTCAGCTCTGACAAAACCGTGATTCTTACGGGAGCCACGGTCGCCTACGAAAAGAATTTCGAACGCTTCCGAAATTCGATAGGCATGGACGCTGGAAACGATCTTGTTCTGGGTTCTCCATACGACTATAAAAAAAACACACTCATAGCCGTGCCAGAAGATATGCCAGCACCGGGTGATCCGGGTTTCGCAAACGCCACGGCGGATGTACTGATCGACATCGCAAAGTCGAGCGCCGGCCGCGTGCTTGCGCTGTTCACGTCGATTTCCGCACTCGATAACGCCAGAAAAGCCATAGGCCCGATCCTCAGCCAGCAGGGCATCCGAGTGATCGCACAGGGT
>CAVOCL010000024.1:0-11965 GCA_963694185.1 Dehalococcoidia bacterium | reverse complement strand
TACGGTTACCTTCCAATGGCATATGCCTACCCCGAAGGCGGATACGAGGTTGGCCCAACTGCTCCATTTGAAGCAGGGGCAGCCGAGCAGATGATCGAGGACTGCCTCGAAGCAATTCACAAGTTGTGGGACTAATCCCGGAGATTCAATATGACCGACACACCGAACGGCCCAAAGATCGGGATATCCGTCAGTAATTTCGATGATTCGACGTTGCGTCGTGTTCGACAACTCGGCATCACGAACGTTCATTCAAGCGGTGGTGCTGGCAGCTCAGACTCGAACTTCGGTCGCGAGAATCAGTTGCCCTGGACTGATGAAGGGCTGGGAGCCGACGTGAATGCGCTTGAGGCTCACGGAATCAAGCTGGGAATCAAGATGATTACCGGCTTTCCGAACGCCATCTACGGTCGCCCCGGTCGTGACGAAGAAATCGAAAAAGTACTCGAATCTGTACGGGTTGCGGGTCGGCTTGGAATACCAGTTGTCGAATACAACTGGTACGCCCATCGGATAATCGAGGGCTACTACTGGGTTGAGGGTCGTGGCGGATCGCAATATCACGAATTCGACTACCAGACGATCAAGAACCTTCCGCCTCTGCCAGAAGAGGGCGCTCACACTGCCGATGCTATGTGGGACAACATCACTTACTTCCTGAAAGCGGTCATTCCCGCTGCCGAAGAGGCCGGGGTGCGAATGGCGCTTCACCCTAACGATCCGCCAGCACCGATCAGCCGTGGTTCTGAGCAGATCATGGGCAGCATCGAAGGCTGGAAGAAGTTGGTCAGCATCGTCGATAGCACTGCGAACGGCATTACGTTCGACTGTGGCGTGACTCGTGAAATGGGTGGCGATCCTGTTGAGACAGCACGCTACTTTGGTGATCTAGACCGTATAAATCACGTTCACTGGCGCAATGTGATAACTGATATTCCAAACGAGAAATACACCGAGGTGTTTTTGGATGAAGGCGAGGTCGACATGCTTGCCGTGATGAACGAACTTGTACGGCAGGGCTATCCGAGGATCGTGTATCCGGAGCACCCGCCCAGAATGGATCACGATATCGAGTTTGCCCACGACGGATTCGGAGCCGGGTACACCGGATTCGCCTACACCGTTGGGTACGCTCGAGCTGCATTGCAGGCTGCACTCAAAGGTTAGTCATTTGTAGTCGAGTTCTTCTAGCGTTTGTGCGGTAATATCTGGCCAGCACCAACTGATAGGCCCAAGTAGAGATCAAATATGTACAACCTGAACCACATCCACATGAAATCAAACGACCCGATGAAAGCTGCTACTTGGTGGGTCGACAACTTCGGGTTCGAGATCGTTGATGATTCGACCCGCGAAACCGGCGATCGTTTCGTGAAGTGCCGATCGGCAAACGGTGTGCCGGTGAATATTTCGGGTCCGCTTGATGGACAGACGCTAGTTGAAAGCGATTCAGGGCCGAATCTTGGCCTTGAGCATTTCGGGTTCGATGTTGAAGATATCGATGCTGAGATAGAGCGTCTGGCAGCGGTAGCTGCGCCGCTGGTGGATGGACCGAACGTGCTGCCCGACGGCACACGTTTTTGCTGGGTAAGCGCACCCGACAACGTACGGGTAGAGCTTATTCAGTGGCCTAGTTAGTACGGGTGGGTTACGTCAGTACGTAACAGTTAGTTCACTACTCATTTCCAGACAGTAGCGCAGCGGAATGGAGGAATTTCACGGGATTCAAAGTGCATTCCAGTCGACACGACCCGCGCACGCCCCTCCCTCAGGTCCCTCGGCTTCGATGACGAAGTTTATCCCGATGGAAATCGGGGCTCGGGAAAGGACAGTGGCGCCCGGCTACCTGTTGTCCGTATCAGCGCCGATATTCTCGCCACGAAGATGGTTTGCTCGGATGTCGTGCTTGCCGGGGTAGCGAATCGGCAGATGGCCATCTTCGATCATCAGATCGAGCGGATTCAGCATCGTCTTCATTGGCATCTCGACTTGCACGTGAAGTCGCGCCGATTCGTACACAGCGTGAACCATTTCCAACGCCTTATAGCCGTTTACGCCGTTGCCGCGATGATAGTCGGATCGACCCGACGCCCAGTCGGCAAGCTCTCGTGCCTGACCTGCGCCACCCTCGACCCATTCGAACTTATCTGCCCCGTACTTAAAGAATTCACCGTCGGGCTTATGTTGCGCCCAGCCACCAGATTTGGCGTTCATCAGGAAAAGATCGTCTGTCGTCATCTCGATCATGCCCTCTGATCCGTAGATGCGAGCGCCCTGCCACCTGACCGGCGTGAGGTCGGAAACGATCATCGCCTGAGCGTCGTTTTCGAACCCGAACACGGCAAGTGCCTTGTCTTCGATCTGGGTCGAGCGCTCCCAGTGATCGGTTTCACGTTCAACGTTGCCCATCACCCATGTGCACTCAACGTCACCAAGCAGGTATCGGAACATGTCGGTTTGGTGCGAAGCGTAGTTCGGCAGGCCGTCACCGGCGACGCTAGTGATAAGCCGTACGTCGCCAATCTCGCCGTCTTCGATCATCTGCTTTGCCAGCGTGTAGGCAGGCAGGAACCGACGTTGATGCCCGATGACCAACTTCACGTTGTTGCGTTCGCAGACCATCAACATATTTGCGGCGGCGGCAAGACTGTCGGCCATCGGCTTCTCACAGAGTATTGCCTTGACCCCGCCTGCAGCTGCGGCGGCTACTGTCATTGGAGCGTGACCACTGTGCCAGACACCAATCGAAACGACGTCGGGTTTGGCCGTTTGGAGCATCTCTCGGAAATCGGTGAAGTGCTCGGCCTTGTAGTCGTCGTACTCAGCAAACTCTTCGTCGTACTCGGTCATCACCTGCGGGCTCAAATCGGCGAGAGCAACAATTTCGTACTGACCACTGTTCAAATAACCCTTTGAGTGGTTCTGGGTCATTCCGCCGCTGCCAATTACACCAACACGAAGTTTGTCTGCCAATTTTCCAGCTCCCTGATCACGCGCCTTGAACAAATCATGCGGAGTCTACAGGGCGACAGCTATGGGGGCAGTCGTATCGTTGCGTCAGGGGGATTGGCCGAGTGGTTATTTCGAGTTGAAATCGCTCATCCAGGCCAGCGTTTCATCGGCGGGAGCGGGTCTGGAAAATACGTAGCCCTGAATTTCGTGACAGCCCATTTGCCGAAGGACTTCGACTGTCGGTTTTTCTTCCACTCCCTCAGCAACAACTGTAAGCCCGAGATCGATTCGTTGATTCGTGTGATGACAGAGGCGGCGGGCTCGCGCGGATTGCCGGTGAGCGAGTAGCCAAAAATGCCATCGACTATCACATCGGCGTCGTCAAAATTCGTGTTCCATTGCAAATCGACAGATAAGCCAATCGATCGGACTATACGCAATTGATTACGAACGGCATCCGTAATTTTCGATTCGTCCGCGGCAACAAGCAGCACAGTAACAGCGCAGCCACGGTTGTGAAGATTGCGAGCAGCAACGAGGGCGCCTCCACCATTGCCTCCAGGCCCCGCAGCGACCAGCACCCGCTTGCCTGCGGCTCCGCCGTTCAGAGCGGTGTTAACTACGACACTGGCAAGGTTTCGACCGGCGTTCGCCATCATCTGCAGCAGTGAAATACCGAAGTCCTCCATCATTGCGCGATCGACCTCAATCATCTGCTCGGTCGTGATGTAGGGAATATCCGCTGGGGCGATTGGAAATGAACCGGTCATGGGGCGATTCTGTCAGACGCCCCCAGATATTCCATATAAGTCTAAAAACTTGTCAGTTCAGGTTTTCGTGGTGATCTTTCGTATCGCATCTGATAGGTTGCGTGCCGTAAATAGTGACTCAACAAATTCTTCGCCAGTGCGCCTTATTTACAAGGTTCTGGCGTTCTGGGAGTGCGAGATGAAACTGCTTTTCTTCAACGATTTTCAACTGGGTGTGATGAAGGGCGACAACGTCGTCGATGTTTCCGATGTTGTTAGCGATATCCCGCATCTCGAACCTCAGCAGCTGATTAGCGGGCTCATCGCCGATTTCGATTCGTACAGGGGAAAGCTTGAAGCTGCTGTAAGCGCTTCCGATGGCGTACCCGTTTCAGGTGTCCGAGTGCGCCCACCGCTACCAAAGCCGACGAACGTTGACTGCATGGCGGTCAACTATATGGAAGACGGCACCCGCGACGAGCCGGCTCCGATAAACGCATTCCAGAAGTCGGCATACGCGATCATTGGTCCTGGTGACACGATGGTGCTTCCCGACGCCCCGGCTACGGTTTTCGAGGGCGAAGCTGAGATGGCTCTCGTGATCGGCAAGACTGCCACCAATGTAAAAGCTGCCGATGCTTTTGACTACATTTTTGGCTACACAAACTTCATCGATGGCTCGGCACGTGGGCTTCCGGGTGCGAACGTGTTCCACGCAATGAAATCACGCGATACGTTTGCGCCGATCGGTCCATACATCGTTACAGCTGATGAAATCCCGAATCCTCAGAATTTACAGATTCAGCTCTGGAACAACGGTGATTTGAAGCAGAATTTCAATACTGACGACATGGGGCACAACATAGCTCGCTGTATCGAATTCATCACTTCTATTCACACGTTGGAACCGGGCGACATTCTTGCCACCGGTACGAATCACCGGGGTCTGAACCCGTTCCAGGATGGCGAGGTTATCGAGCTGGAAGTTGAAGGTTTTGGGCGTTTGAGCTTCAACGTCAAGGACGATCTCAAGCGAACTTGGGCTCGAGAAACTCATCTCGAGCGTGAAGATAAAGGCCTGCCGGGATCGCCCGCTCAGGATTCTGGCAAGTACTCGTAGCATGAGTCTGTAAGCCCTCGAACGGTGCTGGCTGCGGGAACCGGTTTTCCGATGCTACGTCGATCGAGGGCTTGCGATGCTTCAACTTAGATACCTATTACGCAGCGCTATTCGTCGCGCCAACCGTAGATTTCGAGATAACAATGCTGCGACGATGCGGACATGACATCCATGGCTGTACGGATTCAGACGATGGTGATCGGTTTAGGACTGATTGCCGTGATCATGTTGATTTCAGGATGTGAAAGTTCTGAGACCGTTCTGGTTGCTCCGGTAACGTTGAGCCTACGCTAACCGAACTGCCCGCAACGGCGACTGTGGTGCTGCCAACCGCAACCGTCGCTCCCACTCCAGTTCCTAACTCGCCAGCTTCCTATTCAGTTAGCCACGCCGACAGGGTTTATCCAGAACTGGCAGAACTCTATGCCATCAATCTCAGTTTCAAGCAATTTGGGATGGAGATCGTACTCACAGCCAACATCGTGGGTGGTCCCAGTAGTAATCGCCAGATGCACTGCAACGGCACGACGATTCTGTGGGGCAACGAGTCTGGGCTGACAGTGAAAGGCGATTGTCTACCGTACGACGATCACCCGAATTTCGCTCGCAGCCATCGATTCCAATACACGTTCGAAAATCCTGGTGAAGCAGAAATCGTATTCATCTACGACAATCTTCCGCCCGCCTCGATCATCGTTCAAATCGATGAAGACTTGGTCTGGCCAGTTGCGACACCTAACGCTCCGGTCAGCCCCTATTCACAGTCCAAAATTCCACTGCACTTACTCAACAACCCCGTTGCTCAGGAACTCGCCGATCTGTATTCGCTTGAACTTCATGTTGTTCAGAACGGCAGTACGGTCGAGGTCCACGGCATCATCACAGGTGGGCCCGATAGCCATCCAGAAATGCACTGTCGCGGTATTGAGGTAAATTGGGGTAACGACGTCATCTCGGTCTCGACGGCGGACTGCTCCCCGTATAAAGAGGGCGACAAATTTTCACGTGGAGGTAGTTCGTTCGGTAGGGATAATCACGTTTATCAGTACACCGAAGCTGGCTATCACGAAATCTCGTACCGCTACGGGGAACTTCACGCCTTCCCGGTAGTGATATACGTCGACCCAGACTGATCGACGATTCCGGTGTAGTATCTCGCTCGCAGAGTCTTCTTGGGCTCTTATGACGGCTGTGGCAATCAAGCCACATTTCTACTGCAGGCGGGTAAGCAAATACATGACATCCGAAGCGAGCGATCTTTCTTACGTTATTCACCACACGAGAGCGATGCGGCGGCTCAAGCCGGATCCGGTTCCCGAAGATGTGCTGATGCAATTGGTGGACGCAGCGAACCAGGGGCCGACCGGTAGTAACAAGCAGAATGCCAGTTGGATTATCGTTCGTGATACCGAGCAGAAGAAGAAACTCGGAGAGTTGAACCGGGCCGCGGTTAATGCGTATATCGACGGTGCTGATTCGTCTGCGCCAGTACGAAGTGGGATCGTTCGGGCTGTGAAGTGGCAACGAGATCACTTCGCCGAAATACCGGCGTTGATGATTCCGTGCTTGAGCTTCGATTCACCACCTGACGACACATGGCGCGCCGGTGCGGGATCTGGCGGATCGATCTGGCCAGCAGTGCAAAATCTGCTACTTACTGCACGATCTCTGGGTCTCGGCGCAGCTCTCACCACTTTGGGACTTTCCGATCGTCCTGCCGCCAAGGCTGTGCTTGGGCTTTCTGAGTTGGTGGAACCGTACGCAATCATTCCGGTCGGCTATCCAACGGGTAAGTTTGGCCCACTGAGTCGGCAGCCTTTGGAAAAAGTGGTTCACTTCGACCGCTGGTAGGTTTCGAGTTTTAATAACTGAACATGAGGTTCAACGCATGGCATCAACAATGAAAGTTACCCGGCTCTACACTGGCGACGATGGACAATCGCATTTCGAGGATATCGAGGTCGAACTCGGTCCGAACAATGTTGGGCAGCTTTCTGAACGGTTCGATGCGACTGGCCTAATTTTCAGGGAGACGAGTGGCGATTACGACTACGATTTTCACAATGCTCCGCGTCGTCAGTACATCGTAAATCTCGATGGTGCGGTTGAGATTACCGTGGGGAGTGGCGAGAAGCGTGTGTTGGAGGCTGGCGAGGTGTTTTTGGCTGAGGACACCACTGGGCAGGGTCACATTAGTAAAGCGGTGAACGGCAAGGTTCGGCACTCGCTGTTCATCACGTTGGACTAGGGTCGCTAGGCGACGTTTTTCTGAGGGGGATTTCAGATAGCGGATGCAGTTTCCTTTCCCGACCGGAGTCATCGGAATGGAGGGATCTGGAGGGGGCGCGGGAAGCATTGCATCAGAATTCCACGTTTATATCCGGCTATATCGTGCTCGCTACCCCGCTTCAGGTCCGTCGGCTCCGATGACGAAGTTTATCCCGATGAAGATCGGGGCTCGGGAAAGGAACCGGAGCACCAGATGCCGATCTATATCGCCTGTACCCGGCGTATTAGGTCGGTCACTCGCTCATCGGTCTCCGGCGTTGAAGTCCCACTCACGTCTATCGACACCCTGTTGGCGAATCCCTGTCGGCGTTCGATTTCATCTGGCATCGAATCGTATGTTCCCGAGGTCACAAATTCCTGCACGACTTCGAGCGGAACGGCTCCCGCCATTTCGTCCCAGCGATTGGTTACCGACATTTCGTACAGCTTTTGGCCTAGCTCCTGCTGCCCGTGGACCTCGAACACTCCCTGGTACGTTCGTGTTGAGCCGTAGAACGCAACGCGCTCCCTCGCTTGGAGCAACTTGTCGACTAGCTCTTCCTCGGTTTCAGCAAGTGCCATCATGCCGCCTGCTGAAACCTCGATATCTGAAATATCTCGCCCTGCTTGCTCGGTACCTCGTGCCAGGTTCGGCAGAGTCACCTCACGAACGTACTTTTCAGTCGTAAACGCATGTGGCAGTAGGCCGTCGGCAACCCGGCCAGTAACTCGAGTCATAGCCGGATTCACTGCTGCTAAAAATATCTTCGGGAACGGAACGTCGATGGGTCCGGGATTGAACGCAGGTGGGCACAGAGTGAACTGATAGTGCTCACCTTCGAACGGCATCAGCTTGCCGGTTTGGAAGGTCTCCCACACCGCTCGCATCGTCAGCACGTAGTCTTCCATGCGTTTGGCTGGCGACACCCACGGGCCGGTGCTGAATCGGCGCTCGTTGTGACCTTTCACCTGCGAACCGAGCCCCACCATGATCCGGCCGCCGGTCATCTGCTGCAGTTCCCACGCCATCTGCGCTGTCACAAACGGGCTGCGTGGGAAGGCGATCATCACCGACATGCCGATTTCGGCGCGGGTGCTGGCGTGAGCTGCGAGCGTCCATCGCATTGTCGCTTCGTTCTTGAGTTCGCCAGTGGTCAACGCGTCATACCCGAGACGTTCTAGCCGTGCTATTTCGTCCGGAACTGCCTCTAGTAGCCCTTCGCCGTACCTGCCGACTACTTTCATTCCAGGTCAGCTGCTTTGATTCGAGCGATTAGTTCGGTGGTGGAAATACCTTCGGTGTAGCTAACCGACTGGTAGATGCCCATCTTGATCGGAACTTTGTACCAGGTGTCCCTGACTTCCGGTGCGACGTCATCGCCATGAATAATCAATTCGATCTGATTCTTTTCGATCCACTCGCGAGTGATTTCAAGCGGTGCGTTTGGAATCACTTCATCGACGTATCGGCAACCGCTTACCGAGGCGATCCGTTCTTCCATCGTAAGGATCGGGGTGCGTTTGTAGCTTTCGACGGTTTCATCTGCGTGGATGCCGACGAGTAGGAAATCACCGTGTGATTTGGCTTGTTTGAGAAAGTTCACATGGCCGTAGTGAAAAAGATCGGCCACCATATCGACGTAGACGCGTGTGATTTCGATCACTCCTAATTAATTCTTCAGATATCTAGTAAACGAAACGTGTTCTAGAGGGCTGTCAGAGCGTTAGCCCTGCCCGACGGGTTTTCAACATCGGGTTTGTACAGGTAGTCGACGTTTGGTTCGAGTTCCTCAAGATAGAGAATCTCTTTATTTCCGCCGAGTTCCACTGCAACAACGTAGCAGGCTTCTTCGGGGAGACTGAAGTATACGAATCCTTCCGGGTCCGTTTTAGCGATATCGAGCCCCGTAAGCACGCTGGTGGCAGCAAGCGTGACCTCTGCGCCTTCGACTGTGTCGCCATTGAAGTCAATAACTTTCAGGCTGCCCGTGTGTGCTTTGGAATCGCGAACGTCCGACAATCGCAATATCTCGCTGGTTTCGCCTGAAGCTGCACCCTCTTCCATCAGGTCAAGAACTTCTTGTTCGAATCCACCTGCTTGCTTCGGAGTCATCCAATCGGGACCGTACTTGAGTCTGAAGTATTCTTCTGGAGGATTCGGCACCATGAATTTCGTGCCAAGAAAATCGATTTCTTTCAGGTTTTCGTGAAGGCTGACAGGGATTTTGACTACCGGCCACTGGTAGATGCTGTCACCAATGATGTGATAGCAAGTCCAGTCCATCTGGATACCCGATTTCTTCAGGTCAACACTCATGTGTAGGTCGCTGTCGATAACCTCGGCGTTGTAGCCGTGTTTACGGAATTCTTTAGCTGCTTCTTGCACCTTCTCAATTGTTAATCCGTGCAGTCCGATAACCGACCCGAGGTCGAGGTCATCGTCCCACGGAATGAAGGCTTGATCTCGCACCGCACCCAAACATGTACCATGTCTTAGGAAGAATGCTAATCCGAGTTGATCAAGAATCTGCTTCGCTTCCTTTAGAAGCGCCTCGGCAGTCGTCATGTCCATCGGTTCAAATACTGTTGTGCTCATGGCTTTAGATCAGCTCCAAAGTGGCTATCTCCCCGAGACATGAAACGTCGACGAGACTGCTTTGTAGTTTGCATTACGGATGTTGTAAACATCGCTACAGCGAACTGGTTTGGTACAGGGTGTAGACCGTTCTCACCCGCAAAAGGGTCGATAGTTGAGGACGATTGACCCAATCATACAGAGGTCGAGATTACTGTCGTTGAAAAATGACGATCTCAACGAATAGATGCATGCGCATTTAATCGCAGAAACCACTGTAGTGAGTCTTCTGGGCGCCTTGCGGGGGAAGTCCGCAATAGTAGACAGTCGGCGTGTCGCAAGTGGTGCAGCCTTGATGCCTGTTTGATTTGGTGCCTGTTTGATTTGGTGCCTGTTACTAGAGAAACGAGTGGGAATGCTAACTGAACGAAGTCTAATAAGAATTTCACCGACCGAACATGATGTGCTGAACAAGCTTCAAGTGCTCAGCGCCAAATCGGGATCTCACTCGCCCAGCCTGGCGACGATGCAGCAGGCTATTCCAGAAATCAACGTTGAAATCGACGCCTGTTATCTCTCGAACCCGCTCGCAACCGATCTGTTCTGGACACATTTCAATGCAGACGTGCTTGCCGACCCACAGCTGTTTAAGCGAATGCTCGAAGCGTACCCATCGCAGAACAGGGCCATTGCCGAGCGACTTTCGCAGGCAATCGATGTCGAGCCGAATCGCATATTTATTGCCAACGGAGCCACCGAAGCGATTCAGGCGATAATCCATAATTTTTCACACCACCTCCACATCAGCACGCCCACCTTCTCGCCTTACTACGAGTTCGCCGGGGCAGACCGACAGGTGACCAAGTTCCAACTGAACGCTGACGACAATTTCAGGGTCGATCCTGAAAAATACGTACAGTCGGTGCTCAAGAGCGGTGCAGACACCGCGGTGCTGATATCACCAAACAACCCCGACGGCTATCTGATTCCTGACAGCGACCTCGAGTGGATCCTTTCTAAGTTGAGCGGTCTGAAAACCGTAATTGTCGACGAAAGCTTCGTTCACTTTGCCGCTCGGCCAACTCTAAATAACGAACTGCCGACGTTAACCGGCATCACCGAAAAATTCGAAAACGTCACGATCGTAAAAAGCATGTCGAAAGATTTCGGCATTGCTGGAATACGGGCCGGCTACGCAATCATGCAGCCGGAACGTGTAACTCAGCTTCTCGAATCGGGTTACCTGTGGAACACAAGCGGCATCGCTGAATACTTCTTCTCGCTTTTTGGTCGACCAGATTTCCTGGTCGAGTATCGAACCGAGTTGACGAAGTACAAGAACTACATCTATAGGTTCACGGCGGAAACTTCGAAGTTCGACTTTGTACGAGCGTACGAGACGAGTGCTAACTTCCAACTGATGAAGTTGCCGAAAGATATTTCTGCCGAGATAGTCGCGGCATTGTTGCTACTTCGACATGGCGTATATGTTCGAAGCTGTGGCGACAAGATTGGCCTGCACGGCGAGTTCTTACGGGTTGCCATTCGAACTGAACCGGAGAACGTAAAGATTCTCAGCGCGCTAAGCGAAATACTGAACTAGCTGAAACTCAACAAAGTTAAGCAACATGGCCGAACCGGAGTTATTCCGATTCGGCCATGTTTTTGTTTCCAATTGAAGTGGTTTAGCGATTAGCCGTCGTTGCCGAAAGCTTCCATGGCCTTCTCCAGAGCCACTCCGGTTAGTCCATCAGGAACGCCCGAGCTGAAGTCAAAGTCGTCTGGGTTACCCAGCGTATTGTCCCAGCCCATGGCTGCGAGTTCTTCAGGAGACGGTGGGTCACCGAGCAGCTGCTCAGCAAGGTCCTCAAAGGAACCTGCACCACCGAGTCGAAGACCTTCTTCACCGATGAACTCTTTTCGTACGTCAACGTCGAAGTCGCCAAACTCGGGAACCGTGTCACCGATACCGTGGAGTGCCATTTCGTCCAAATGCTGAACCTGATCTAGACCGAAAGCAGCCAGAGCATCAAAATCCATCTGAGTCATGTGGTCACGGCCGAAGCCTTCCATTGCGTTGGGATCAAAGAACTCAACCTGCGCCGGATCGAAACCAGCCATTGCTTCAGGGTCGAAGTTAGCGAATTTTTCAGCGTCGAATCCAGCCATCGCCATCGGGTCGAAGTGACCTACCTGGTCAGGGTTGAACCCGAACATTGCTGCAGGATCGAAGTTAGCGAATTTTTCAGCGTCGAATCCACCCATTGCCATTGGGTCGAAGTGACCTACCTGGTCAGGGTT
>CAVOCL010000023.1:0-11973 GCA_963694185.1 Dehalococcoidia bacterium | reverse complement strand
GATGGCACGCCAGGTGTTGCAACTGGAAGCCCAAACGGCGATGGCTGGAACGTGGCAATCGCAATTAGCGCCATATTCCTCGCTACATCGCTTGTGATTGGCTGGTACTGGAACCGGAAAGTATTCCTCGCAGCGTTCGGTGTATTTGCACTGGTATTCGTACTGATATTCTCCAACTTTGGTTCGAACCCCGCTGGTGTAGGAAGTGGCGCATGGCAGTCGCTCGGATACTGGCTAGCGCAGCAAGATGTAGCACGGGGAAATCAGCCCTGGTACTACTACTTCATGATCGGTTCGGTGTACGAATTCCTGCCATTCGGCGTCGGAGCAATGGCGCTGCTGTTTTACGGTCTGAAGTCAGGTATCCGCCCGTGGATTCTTCTAATCACCGCCGCGGCTGGAATGGCAGTACTTGCTAACACAAGTCTTAGCTTCGAACGCGGGATGATCAAAGGCACCGAACACGACGTATTGACCTACGTTGGGAAGCTGGCACTGCTGGTTGTTTACGGATCGTTTGCTGCAATTCCGTTCACGTTGAAGACATCAAGAATCAACAAATTCTTATTCTTCTGGACCATCGGCACGTTTATTGCGTACACACAGGCCGGCGAAAAAATGCCGTGGCTGCTTGTGAACGTTGTATTGCCGGCGATCATTCTTGCTGCCAACACACTGAACGACGTTGCCATGTCGATCGACTGGCGGAAGGCGTGGAAGAGTCAGGCCGCCCTGGCTCTGGTTGGTGTGCCGATCTTCTTTCTTCTGATTTGGAAAATAGCATTCCATGACCTTGGTGAAGGCACACGCCAGTTCGCTTCAGCGTGGGCAATACTTGCGGTTCTGGGGCTGCTGCTGCTCGCACTTCAATTATTGGGAAGCCGAATTGGCCGGTCGCAGGCACTTGGAATTGTTGGATTAGTTTCGGTGGTGCTTCTGTTCGGATTAACGTTCCGTGCCGGCTGGATAGCGGCCTATCACAACAGCGATATACCTCGGGAAATGATGGTGTATACGCAAACATCACCCGACCTGCACGATCTGGCGAAAGAGATTGAGCAGACGGCACAAATTACGGGTGATCGATCTGAAATTAAAGTCGCAATCGATCTGCGAGATGCGTATTCGTGGCCATGGACCTGGTATTTGCGCAGATACACAGATGTGGCATTCGCCGATCACACCAGCGATGAAATTACAGTTGGCGATGATCGGGTTATCGCAGTGATAAATGAACACAACAATGCCAAAACCGTTCCAAATCTCCCAGAAGGGTTCTCGGATGGTAGACGGCTCGTTCATCGATGGTGGTTCCCCGAAAATTATCGCGGCCTAACTGCGAAGACGTTTTTCGAGACTCTGATTAATCGAGACCTGTGGGTAGGGTCGGTAGACTATTTCCTATATAGGAAACTCAACAATCCGATAGGATCAATTGATTCCTACGTCTACTTCTCAGACGAGATCCCACTCGTTCCGATGAAGTAGATGATCGTGTCGGATCATTAAGTCTCAAGGACTTCACACCACTTCATGTTTTTTGGCAATAAAGCCTTTTGGTTCGGCGCAATCGGTAGTGCGGCATTTCTTGCCGTATTCGTTGTTCTGTTCGTCGATTTCGACACCATTGGCGGCGTTCTAAGCGGTGCGAACTACGCGTATATAGCGCCTTCGTTGGTGTTCTACTTCATTGCCGTTTGGTTCCGGTCTGCCCGCTGGAAATTCCTACTTCGACCGCTCATTGGCAAGCCGCAGAAAAGTATCTACTCGGTCGTAGTTGTCGGGTACATGGCGAACAACCTGATTCCGGTACGCATCGGCGAAATCGTCCGCTCGTACTACCTCAGCCTTCGTGAATCATGCTCGGCACCTGCCGCATTCGGCACCGTTGCGGTCGAACGTGCAACCGACGTACTTGCCTTGTTGTTCTTCCTAGCAGCTGCCGGGTTACTTGGCACAGTTGGCGTCGAACGAGCCGTTGGTGATATCTCGTCGGAAATCCCCGGTGGGGCACCTGTACTGGCTCTCGTTGCCTTGCTTCCGTTCGTAGCTGTATTCAGCGTCGTCGTGATCATTTCGACCGCTAGCAGCAAAACCGTTCTTGGTTGGCTCGATCGCATGATGTTCATGATCAAGGGGAACCTTAAGGATCGTCTACTCGGGATCGCCGATAGGCTCCTTGAAGGATTGACCGTTGTCAGTTCGCCACTCGATTTGTTGAAGGTGTTTGCGTGGTCGATTCCTGTCTGGGGATCCGAGCTGGCTATGTACTACCTCATCGCACTCGGATTTGATCTTCGACCTGTATTCGATAGCCAGATTGAGTTCATCGCTGCGATCATGGTTTTCACATCTGCAGCGAACCTCGCCGGGGTTCTGCCATCAACCGCAGGAAGCTGGGGACCGTTCGATTTCTTCGGCGCTGCGGCACTTGTTGCACTCGGGGTCGGGCAGGACGTTGCAGCTGCGTTTGCACTAACCGTGCACGTAGCATTGTGGCTACCGCCAACGGTACTCGGAGCGTTGCTGCTGATTCTCGACGGCAACTCGCTTTCAGGGCTGATGAAGGGCGCTAAAGATTCAGACCAGCCAATTGCAGGAGAAAGTTCGTCAGCATGAAAATCGGGATTATCGGAGCCGGAGCAGCCGGACTCGCCGCTGCGCTCGATCTTACGGCCAAGGGCCATAAGGTCGTAATTTACGAATCGGCGCCGTTCATTGGTGGCCAGGCTTCCACGATTCCGGTTGGAGGAGCTCCGCTTGAACGGGGTTACCACCATCTGTTTACGAACGATTATGCGATCCACGAACTGATGGATGATCTTGGCATTGGCGACGCCATGAAGTGGTACCCGTCGAGGGTCGGAACCTACACCGAAGGCAAGCTCCACAAAACTACGACGGCACTCGATCTTCTTCGGTTCAGTGCAATCCCATTTTTCGATCGAATCAAACTCGGCCTATTTGCTCTGAAAGTCGGCCGAATCAAGGATTGGCGCGGCTTAGAAAACGAAACAGCCGACTACTGGCTGCGTGAGCGACTTGGTGGTGCGGCGTACGAGAAAGTCTGGGCTCCTCTTCTGAAGGGGAAGTTCGGTGAATTTTACGATCAAATCGGAATGCCGTGGTTCTGGTCAAAAATCCAAACCCGCCTGGCTTCTCGGCAGGGAGTACGCGGCCGTGAAATGCTCGGATACCCGGACGGCAGTTTCGACACGGTATTCGACAAGCTTAAAAGTACGATCGAATCTCAGGGTGGCGAGATTCACATTTCGACCCCAGTCACGAGTGTTGAAGTCGTAGATGGTATTGCAAAAGCGCTGGTAGCAAAGCCCGACAATGGCGAAGAGATTCGACAGGAGTTCGACTGCATTCTGTCGACCGTTCCGTCGTTCTCATTCCCTGATCTTGTCGATCTGCCAGCCGACTACAAAAAACGACTCACCGATGTTCACTATCTCGCAGCGGTAGTTGTGATTCTCGAAATGTCGCAGCCGCTAACCGATTACTACTGGATGAACATCGCCGATCCCGACGTGCCGTTCTTGGGCCTGATCGAGCACACCAACATGCTTCCAAAAGAGTGGTACGGCGGTAAAAACGTGCTGTACATCACGAACTACCTCGACCGAAAAGACCCCGTCTACAGCATGTCGAAAGAAGAAATTCTTGACCTGTACCTGTCGCATCTTTCAAAAATAAATCCCAAGTTCGAACGTTCTTGGATCACCGCCACTCATTACAACGCCCTCAGCGCCGCTCAACCGATTATTGGAACCAACTACTCGAAGGCCATCCCCGATCACCGAACTCCCGTCGAACGGCTGTACCTCGCTAACACCACGCAGATCTACCCGGAAGACCGTGGCACCAACTACAGCTTCAGGATGGGGCGTGAAATGGCGTCTATGATTCTGGGCGATGAACAACAAAGATGGCGCAACTGGAAGTAAACTCTCCGAATTGCTAATTACTTGGTAGCTACAACGCTTACTAATTCGGACTGGAATTACTTTCTATGGGACATCTCGACGGTCAGATAGCGATCATCACCGGCGCAGGAACAGGCATTGGGCGTGAAGCAGCGCTCATGTTTGCGGACGAGGGCGCCACTCTCGTTCTATCGGGTCGCCGTATTGAGCCGCTCAACGCAGTTGTTGCACTGATCGAAGCTAAAGGCGGTACTGCCGTCGCCCGTTCAGTCGACATGGAAGATGGCGATGCAGCGGCAGCGCTTGGCGCATGGACGATCTCCGAATTCGGGCGAGTCGACGTTCTGGTCAACAACGCAGGTCACAGCTCGAAGGTTCGATCAATCCAGTACGTAGGTGTCGAAGAATGGGAAAGCGTCTTTAAAGTAAACGTTGAAGGCGTGTATCGGCTTACGCAGTCGGTGGTGGGCTCGATGGTCGAACGCGGCCAAGGCACTGTAATCACCACTTCATCCTATGCCGCCCTTCATCCGGGACTACTCGGTGGAGCCGCTTACTCCGCAGCAAAAGCAGCTTCCTTAAACATGATGCGCGGAATCAACGCTGAACTGAACTCAAAGGGCATTCGAGCCTGCACGGTCATGCCAGCAGAAGTCGATACGCCAATATTGAACAACCGTCCGCACAACCCAGATGCCGCGGCACGGGCCACGATGATGATGCCTGAAGACGTTGCCGCAGCGATTCTGTTGTGCGCCACACTACCTGGACGAACAGTTATCGAGGAAATCGTGATGTCGCCAGTCCAGCCGAGAGATCGCAGTATCGATATGGAAGTCGCCGCCAAAGCCGGTTCGCCGAACGAATAAAGCTACGAAGTAGCCTGATCGGCGAAGTACTCCTGCATGGGAGTGAAATAGAAATCGAGCCAGCCCGACTGGTAGCCCTCGGCCTG
Source organism: Dehalococcoidia bacterium (assembly GCA_963694185.1). Taxonomy (GTDB): domain Bacteria; phylum Chloroflexota; class Dehalococcoidia; order Lucifugimonadales; family Lucifugimonadaceae; genus Lucifugimonas. The sequence goes on along the minus strand of CAVOCL010000023.1, from coordinate 7,086 downwards.
ATCATCTGGAATGTTCCAGTGCTTCAGAGTTAGACGTGTGCCGGCGGGCGCGGCTTCGAACGTCACTTCTCTCGAAGAGTCCGGGTCGGTGCTCTCGAACTGCGATGTACGCCAGGTCTGTAAAACCCGTCGGCCATCTTCCAATTCGAGATTTATGCCGTTGATGTAGCCATCGTGCGCGGTGAATATCCCGGCAATCTCAGCCGAAGCCGATGCGGGCGATTGCGTCATCTCGCTATGTGCGCCGCCATCCAACCACGCGTCGTAAACCACCTTGGGTGAGGCTGGTAGATCGGTGGTGACCGTAAAGCGATTCATAGCTGCGATAGTCCCGGGCGGGCCATTGCTGGGTGTGCTGCAGAGATTAGCGCGTTCTTGCGTTCGACACCATGTCTGGGTCAGTGCCAGTCCATGACTCTCTGTACTGAACCTTGCGTTCGCCACGCTTGCCAACCACCTCAAACACTGGCGATTCGTGTCCGCCCCAGTGGTAGTGAAGCCCCGGTTCATCTGTCACTTCGATCGTAATATCTGAACGATCGAACAGGTCTTTTCGCAATCGAGTTCCAAGTCCCGGACCTTCCGGTGCAAGCATGTAGCCATCGACAACCTTGATGTTGGTTTCGAGAACCTTGTCGTACCAGCCACCTTTGCCGTAGAACGCTCTGCACGATTCCATCAGGAACACATTCGGTGCATTCATCGATATGTGGGCACAGGCGAAAACGTTCACGGGGCCTGTCATATCGTGAGGGGCAACAGGGCGTTGTTCGACTTCGGCCATCGTGCAGATTTTCTTGGTTTCAGTAATTCCGCCGGTCCAGATCAAATCGGGCATTACGACCTCGGCGGCTCCTGCTTTCAGGTACTCCCTGAACTGATATTTACTGATGAGTCGCTCGGAAACACAGATCGGTGCTTCGATTTCGTCGGCCAGTCGTAAATGACTCTCTACATTGGTGGGCTGAATCAATTCTTCCTGCCACATCATGTCGAGATGATCCATCGCCTTGCCGATCTTGATCGCCGAATTCAAGTTCCAACGACCATGCCCATCGTTGGCGACTTCGATCTGATCGCCGACCGCCGCCCGTATATCCTCGACAGGCTTGATGAGAAGCTTCATATCCTCGTTTGAGATGTGAGTGCCACGGTTGATATCGGCAAACTGATCCGTAAAAGCCCACTTCATCGCCGTAATACCGTCGTCCAACAGACTCTTAGCTAGCGTTCCTGCATCGACAATCGCCATTTCCATATCTTTGTTTTCGCCGTACTGTCCGGTCGTGTTGTACGTGCGAATCTTGTCTCTGCACGCCCCACCTAGCATGTTGTATATCGGCTGTCCCGCAACCTGCCCGGCGATATCCCACAGAGCAATATCTATCGCAGAAATAGCACGTGCCTCGGCACCGGCGTATCCGAACGCGTTCGCCATATCGAACATGTCACGCCAGTGACGTTCAATCGCTAGCGGGTCCTTGCCGATCAGCATCGGGGCAAACATTTCGTGAACACAACCAGCGACGGCCCGCGGTCCGAAAAACGTTTCACCCAACCCGACGAGCCCTGAGTCGGTTTTCACCTGCACCCAGATAACCATTGGGAATTCTTCGATCTGTATTGTTTCGATAGATGCGATCTTCACGCTACTACTCCGTATTGCACTGCCGATCTTCGGAAAACCGCCGTATTCTATCGGCCATATCCATATAACGAGAGGGAATCACGTTGACCAAGAGCATGACCGAACGGCTTGCCGACTGTTACACCGGGGCCGTTTACGATGTGATGCGAGAGATGGGATATCCCAACTGCGTGCTGCCCCACGACATCCGTCCACTCGACGACGCGCTGACGTTAGCCGGGCCTATCTGGACGTGTAGCGGTCGAATCGATGAGTCGATATCCAACGATGATTCGTTGATGAGCTGGACAGGGCTTCTTAGCAAAGCGCCTTCGGGATCGGTATTGGTTTGCCAGCCAAACGATTCGACAATCGCACACATGGGTGAACTTTCCGCCGAAACCCTCAAGCACCGCGGCGTACTCGGCTACGTGGTCGATGGCGGAAACCGCGACTCCGATTTCATAAGAAAACTCGGTTGGCCAGTTCATTTCCGCTACTTCACACCCAAAGATGTGGTTGGGAAATGGGAAGTTGAATCGATGGGCGAACCGATAGTCATAGGCGAGGTAGAGATCACTACAGGCGACTGGATTCTGGCCGATATCGATGGCGTAGTTGTGATTCCCCAGTCGATGACCGAAGCCGTGGTTGATAAAACCGAAGAAATCATGTCGACCGAAAGCGAACTCAGAACGATGATCCTGAACGGTATGGATCCGCAGGAAGCGTATAAAAAGTTTCGACTATTCTGAGTCGGTTTATTCATAGAATATTCCGTTGTGTGCCCTATTGGGCTCTGCTAGGATTGTGATTCGATTCTCGAAGTCGAAATATTCACTATTTTGTTGAGGTTAAATTGACAACTGCGGACACGGAGCAGCGCACCAAATTGCGCGAGCAGATCCGGCAAATTCTGAACTCACAGGAACAGCCGACGATCACCGTTCTGTCATCCCTGATAGCGGTGCAGGATTCTATTCACTACCTGCCAGACGAAGCCATCAAAGAAACGGCGACATTCTGTGGGTCGACCATCAACGAAGTATGGAGCGTCGCATCGTTCTACACCAACTTCAGATTCACGGCTCCAGGCGATAAGACACTAGATGTCTGCTGGGGGCCGGCCTGCCACGTACTTGGTGCTCAGGAAATCCTCAATTCAGTTCATCAAGCACTGGAAATCAAAGAGGAAGGCGAAAGCCCCGATCGCAAAGTAACCCTGAAGTACAACACCTGTCTAGGCGCTTGTGCGCAGGGTCCTGTTATCGCGGTCAACCACCATCTTATTGGCAAGCAAACTCGAGAATCCGCAGCGAAGATCGCTCGGGAATTGCGTGGACTCGACGGCTAGTCCTAGAGTCTCCACGAATCATCAAAGAACCAGAGGAAACATAACTCGATGTCAACGTCGTTCGAAGAACTTCAAGCCCGCGCCAAGAAACGCTGGGAGGAGTTAACTTCAGGTGATAGCGCATGGATTCGAGTTGGTGGTGGCACATCGGGCCAGGCAGCCGGAGCCGATGCTGTTCTCGACGCATTCAGATCCTCAGTTGAAGATACAGGCGTAAACGCCAACGTATCGATGGTCAGCGCGATGGGACTGATGTACCTCGAACCTCAAGTCGACATTCTCATGCCCAACGGCTCACGAGTGTTTTACGGAAACGTTGAACCCGAAGAAGCCAAAGCGATTGTCGAACAACATGTACAGAACGGTGAGCCGCTTGTTGACCGAGCATTCGCCTATTCCGGCGGTGATGGTAGCGGAGTAGGCAATCTACCCGAACTGAACAGCCTGCCGATGGTGGCTTTGCAGCAGCGAATCGCCACTCGAAACTTTGGTGATACCGACCCCCACGATCTTCTTCAGTACGTAGCCAACGGTGGATACGAAGCACTGAACCGCGCTCTTACGGAAATGACTCCCGTACAGATCGTCGATGAAATCAAGGCAGCGGGTCTTCGTGGTCGCGGTGGTGCAGCGTTCCCGGCTGGCGTGAAGTGGAGCTTCCTTGCGCCGTCTGACGCACCCGTGAAGTACGTCCTATGTAACTGCGAAGAGGGCGACCCCGGAGCCTTCAACGACAAAGGCATCATCGAGAACGACCCGCACACGCTCGTTGAAGGTCTGATCATCAACGGCTATGCCACACGGTCGACTCACGGCTACATCTTCATTCGCACAGGGCACGAGCTTCCAATCGCGGCGGCTCGGAAGGCGATCGCAGCCGCATATGAAGCAGGATTGCTGGGCAAGAACATTCTTGGCAGCGACTTCTCTTTTGAGATGGAAGTTTCGCTAACTGGCGATTCCTACGTTGCCGGGGAAGAAACTGCGCTTATGGAGGCGATCGAAGGCAAGCGTTCGACTCCTCGCTTCAAGCCTCCGTTCCCGGCAGCAGCCGGTCTATGGCAGAAGCCTACAAATATCAATAACGTAAAAACACTTGCCTACGTGCCTGAAATCGTTCGCAACGGTTCCGATTGGTTCAAGGGCATTGGTACTGAAACTACTTCAGGAACTGCCATTGTTTGCCTCACGGGTCACATCAAGTACCCCGGAATGTACGAAATTCCGATGGGTATGACGATTCGTGACGTGCTGGAAAAAGTCGGTGGTGGCGTTTCCGAAGGCGAGCGAATCAAGGTCCTTCAGGCCGGTGGACCGCTCAACGGACTGCTCGGAGAAGACGCCTTCGACACGATGATCGACTTCGACGCTATGTCGGCAGCCGGTGCTTCGATCGGCTCCGGCGGAATCATCGTCGGTAACGAAACGGTCAACGTTGTCGATCTATTGCGTTCACTCATTGCATTCAACCAGTTCGAGTCTTGCGGCAAGTGCTTCCCGTGCCGACTCGGCAACACTCATATGCTCGAAATTCTGGACCGTATGTGCCAGAACACAGCGAAATCTGCTGATCTCGACCTGCTAAACCGGGTAGGGCTCAGCATGAAGGCCGGCTCGCTTTGTGGGCACGGTCAGCTTGGTTACAATCCAATCTCGTCAGCTCTGAAGTATTTCGGAGACGAGATCAAATCTACCCTTGCCGGAGAGATAGCACCTGGTGGTGTCTTCGGCGATGGCACGATGATACTTCCTACACGTACACGTCCTTAATTCTTTAGTCGCTTAGTTATCGGGCACGCAAGACGCCCAAACATTCGGAGATTTCTGCATGGCAGATGGAACAACCTTCAAGATCGATGGCCAAGAGGTAATAGCACAACGCGGCCAAACGATTCTGCAGGCGGCAATGGATCAGGACATTTACATCCCTTATCTTTGCTACTACCCGAAGATGAAGCCGGTGGGCTCCTGTCGGACCTGCATGGTTGAAGTCGAAGCAAACGGTCGCAAGATGATCGTTGCGGCATGTACGACTCCGCCGATGCCCGACGCCGAGGTCACGGTCAACAATGACGCTGTAAAAGAACTTCGCCGGGATGTCATCGAACTTCTGATGACCGAGCACCCTCACGGCTGTCTCACCTGCCACCGAATCGAACTCTGTGGACCACAAGATATTTGCCAGCGCCACGTAACCGTCACCGACCGCTGCACAATTTGCCCCAAGAACGAACGCTGCGAACTCAAAGATACCGTGCGTATGGTCGAACTCGATCTCCGCACACCTCTGAACTACCACCGTCGCGATATTCCTATTCACTCCGATGACCCGTTCTACGACCGCGACTACAACCTGTGCATCGTCTGCTCACGTTGTGTGCGTGTGTGTGACGAGGTTCGCTTCGACACCGCACTAACGCTGACCTCCCGTTCAGGCGTATCACTTGTGGGTACTGCCCACGGCACATCACTACTCGAATCGGGCTGTGAATTCTGTGGAGCGTGTGTTGATGTTTGCCCAACCGGAGCGTTAACCGAACGTGAATACAAGTGGGAAAAAGCCGTTGCTGAAGTGACGACTGTTTGCACCAACTGCGCGGTTGGCTGCCAGATGATCGCCGAAGTGAACAAGTTCGGTAAAGTCGTGCGTTTCAGGGGCGACCTTGCTGGAGCCGCAAACAACGGACAGGCCTGCATGACGGGCAAGTTCGGATATGAATACACAAATCACAATTCGAGGCTGAAACGCCCCTACATTCGTGAGAACGGAATTCTGCGCAAAGCTACGTGGGACGAAGCGCTTGAGCGAATCAAGCACGGTCTCGGTGGACGATCTGCCCAAGAAGTGGCAATCATCACCTCACCACGTGGTTCGAACGAAGACCAGTACATCGCCGCAAAATTTGCTTCAGGCGTACTGAAGACTCCAAATATCGATTCAGCCCTCAACTCGAACAACGCCATGCTGTCTCGACTCGAGACTCGACTCGGTGCCGGTGCCGCTACTAACCCAATCTGGGATATTGAAAACTCCAAGAGTCTTCTGGTTGTCGCTGGTAACCCAACTGAAGAGCAAAACGTGCTTGCCGTGCCTGCCAAGAAGGCAGTGCGTGAAGGCGCAAAGCTCGTTGTCATCGACTCCCGAGAAACTGAACTCACTCGATACGCCACCGAATGGCTGCGACCGCGACAGGGTTCTGAAGCCCTTCTAATCGCCGGTATTGCAAGAGCGATTCTCGATGAAGCACTTGAAGACCAGGAATTCGTGGGATCACGAATCGATGGTGATGAAGAGCTGAAGCAATCGCTATGGTCATTTGATCTCGCCAAAGTATCTCGCGATACCGGAATCGAAGAATCACAGATTCGACGAGCGGCACGGATTTTCGCCGATAGCGACGCCGGGGCTATCTTGCTCGGCAACGACGGCCTAGATGATGCGGCAGCCGAGCAGGTTGTAGACGCAGTAGTCGATTTGGCAGCAATCACAGGAAACCTTGGTAAGAAATCTGGCGGTATATACCCGCTCTTCCAAGGCGCCAACACGCTTGGTGCCCGCGACATGGGAGCCACTCCGGGCGAAAACGGACTCGGCGTATCGGCAATGATCGCCGGAATGGCGACAGGCAACGTGAAAGCAGCGTTGGTCATGGCTGACGGCGTTTCGGGCTACACCCCTTCGCTTGAAGGCCTACCGCAAGCGTTGGGTAATCTCGACTTCCTCGTCGTTTCGGCCGTGTTAGATTCGGAAATCACCGCCAACGCAGATGTCGTTTTGCCTGCCGCAACCTACGCAGAGCAAAATTCGACCGTGACTAACGTCGAACGACGGGTTCAGATGCTTAGGATTACAGCCGAACCTCGTAACGAGGAAAAGACTGGTTGGGAAACAGTCGCTGCGATTGCCACAGCTATTGCCGGAAGCAATTCAGGATTCGATCACTCATCGGCCTCCGACGTATTTGCTGAGATCTCAACCAATGTTGCCAACTACAGCGGTCTCTCGCACGATCGGCTGCAGTCGGGCGGCGTGCAGTGGCCTTCCAACACCGCTGATGACAGTGATTCAGCGGTTCTCTTCTCAGACGCCAGTTTGAAGGTGTCG
>CAVOCL010000022.1:0-12394 GCA_963694185.1 Dehalococcoidia bacterium | reverse complement strand
TCGAACAGTGTTACGGCTGCAAGTGGGTCGTGGAAATACACTCTCTTGCGGTCGCCGACGTGATACATATCGAGCACTGGATCGAGGAACTTGTGCTTGAATGTTTTAACCACCTCAGGGGTGAACACCACCACTTTCATGGTTACGTCGAGACCGAGTGATGTGTGCTTGGCAACATCGGTTGTATAAACGATTTCCGCAGCGGTGGGGTCGCAGTGGACGTTCCACTCGGATTTGGGTGCATCAGGGTAATTTGTGAATCGCCCGCTCATCATCTGTAGCGATTTCAACAGTCCCGGGATGTCGGGGTGAGTTTTGAAAAGCCTTCCGACGTTCGTCATGGGGCCTACCGCGAGGAGAACGATTTCGCCGGGATTCTTGCGGATTGTTTCTGCCATGAATTCGACAGCGTCCTGATCGGGAAATTCGGTGTCGTGATCCCAGTTCGGTAGCTTGACTGCCTGTGGCACTTCTGGCTGTCGAGGTGGGCTGCCATCGATCTGGTTTTCGGCGCCGGGAATGATTGTTACGTTATTGCCGGCAACTTTGCAGATAGCGCTGGCGACCATCGCCCGTTCAACAGGTTTACCGGTGACAGTGGTGATTCCGACGAGTTCACATCGCGGCTGTGCAAGAAGATAGGCGAGAGTTACAGCGTCGTCGATATCCGATCCAATGTCGGTATCGAGCAGAATTTTGATTTTGTCGTTGTTCATGATCGTTCGGCTCCGGGCGTCCGATGCGGACTTGGTCGGAGCGTCGCATATCACCTTTCCTCCGTTCCTTCCGTCAAGGAAGTGAGGGCGGGCGGCGTATGCTGCGGGTGCTGATTTGGCTATTTGCGGTTCAAGATTTCGTTCGAATTATTCGGCGTTTCTTCGTGGCAGGCTCGAGTTCTTCGCCGATAGATATTTTTCCGAATATTTCCGAGTCGTCGTCAAAACTCGATGGCCGATCCGGGGTTTGTTCGGCGTCGTAGTAGATATCGCGGACCATACCCAGAACGGCGGCGAATTCGCGCGGCAACGAGTTTTCAACGCTGAGTAGCGAAGCTGTTTGTTCTTGTTCAGTTAATGCTGAGAAGCCACCCACTGCGTGAGAAAGCAAGTCGAGCGAAAGTGCTTCGACCACTCGCATGAATGATGAACGAGCCGCTTCATCGTTGGTCACATTTTGTTGGATCTGTGCCAACATTCCGAGAGATTGCGGAAGAGGCGCGGATTCACCGGCAGAGATCATTCGATCGAACGCCTGGGCGAGAGCTACTTCGTCGGCTCTGGTTAGAGAACCATCTTGGTTGGGCATGGATAATGTTCGTTTGGTGGGATCGGTGCTTTGATGATTTGGAAGATACTACTGTGAATAGGGATGTTGCATGTAGTCGGGAGGGTTGGAATGGCTAGAGTTTCGGTCGAAAGCGTGAAGAACGTTCAGGTTCGAATTAAGGCTGAGGACTACGAGTGGATAGGAGACGAGCCGCCCGATGTCGGCGATGGCATGGGGCCAGGACCTTACGATTTACTGCTCGGGGCACTGGGTTCATGCATGACGATGACATTGCTTCTGTATGCCCGGCGAAAAGAGTGGCCACTTGAAGGTGTTGAGGTCGATATCGAACACGACCGTATACATGCTGACGATGCGGTGAACGTAGAAAAGCCCGGTGGATTGGTTGAGCGATTCAAGATTAACCTGGTACTTCGTGGCGATCTTAACGAGGTGCAAGTTGAACGTCTGAGAGACATATCAACTCGGTGCCCGATGAGGAAAACCCTCGCAGCGACGCACGTTTTTGAAGAATCGGTGCGGCTGTCTGAGTAGCTTGAACACGTCTTTGAATTTTGACGCGGCTATTTGCGAGGCTGGTTCTTCGTCGTACCCTGATTAAGCCGCTTCCATACTGGTAAAGGCAATCGCCATAAAACGGAGAACGTAAATGCTCAAGGGTGTTCTGGTCGGGTTCGGAATAATGATTGCATCGCTTGTGATTCCGATCGTCCACTACGTTGCAGTACCGCTCAGTCCGTTTATCGCCGGGTTTATTGGCAGCGGCATCGCCAAGATCGATGAAGGCGGAATCGTGAAGTTTGGTGGGCTTATGGCCGGGCTTATGCTGATTCCCACGATGCTGATGCTGATCGTCAAATTTGCCTTTGGCGTCGATGAGATTATTGGCATACCGATGTTGTTAATTGTTGGTGTGACTGCTGCCCTGGTGCCTTACACATGGTTCGGCGCAACGGTTGGGGCGTGGGGCGGATACACGATTCGCAAGAACCAGCAAAAAGAGCAGGGCGCTGGGGACTAAGTTCGGCGCAGGTAGTTCTCGGCGAGTCGGCGATCTAGAGCGAAGCTGCCATGTTGCGGGTGGCCTCTTGGGCTGACCGCTTACGCTGGAGCATTACTTTGGGGTCGGGAACTACCACGATCGGGCCGACAGATTCTCGGGCTAACATGTCGCCAGTGCTGCCGAATATAGATCTGCGCAGGCCAGATCGCATTCTCGAGCCGACGATGGTCCACGAGCCTGAATTGTTGGCTTGAAGTTCTTTAACTTGTCGGGCCATATTCTTTTCGCTCGAAACGATATCGACTGTAATTCCGTTGTTGGCAAACTTGTTGATTATCCGGTCTTCGGTATCGCCGGTGGAAACCGATTTCGCTAAGACGATTTTTACGCTGGACCTGCTTGCTCCGGCGACCGCGCTTGCAATGTCGAGTGCTGGGTCATCAATTCCTCGACTGCACGGAACAATGAATGTTTCCGGTGCGTGGGGCTGTGTGCCGTTCAGACTGGCATGCAGTGGGTCGACGATAAGCAGTGGAACTGCGGTTGTTCGCCACAGATTGTCGAGCAGCCCTGGAGAAATAAACCTGTGTGGGCGCGAGCGTGTGGTTGCTGCAACTGCAACAAGACCAAATGAGCTGGTTGCCGAACGTGATGTGATCATCAACGCAGCGTCGCCTGTAGCGACACCCCAACGGGATTTCACACCGTGAGGCCCGAGTCGACTTACGACCTCTTCAAGATATGCGGCTGCTAGAGCGGTACCACGATCGTGCGAGGCGTCAGGGTAGTGCACCTGGCCTGGGCGTGCGCCTCGAGCAGGGTGGGTCGAAGGCAGGCTGTGGAACAGGGTGATTTCACCATAGAACCAATCGGCCAGCATCGATGAGAAAGGCAGGATTTGTTCTGAACGGCGAAAACCGTTTAGTGGAACCAGAATCCTGTTTAAATTGAGCGATTTTCCACGGCCAACGGCTAAGAGTCGGATATCGTCTTTAGTTCGCGGGCTCGTATCTGATTGCTGTGTCATCGTAGCTCTGCTACAGCGAGTTTATCGCTTTCATGAACAGCGCGAGACGATTGACTTGTTCGCTGATTTCGATGTTTTCGCCCTCAGCATGGGGATTTTGGCCTTTAGAGCCGAGTCCGTCGGCAGAGGGCACGCCCATTGCGGCAGTCAAGTTGGCATCGCTACCGCCACCGGTAGATTCTTCGGTGAGTTCGAATCCGATGTTGTTTGACCAATCGATTAGCTTGCCAGCGAGTTCAGCCAGTGCAGGAGTTCGTTCCATCGGCGGGCGGTGGAAGCTGCCGGTGATTGTTAGGACCGTTCCTTCGATAGTCGGTTTGAGTGCACGGATTTTTGATTCGAGTATTTCGGCTTGTTCGTTTGTTCGAACTCGTACGTCGATAACCGCTTCGGCGGAAGCGGGAATGGTATTTCTCGCCGATCCACCCGTTATGAGGCCAGTGTTTATGGTTATTCCGTTCGGCCAGTCGTTCATGGCCTGGAGTTCGAGAATCCTGTGCGAAAGTTCGTGAATCGCCGATGCTCCTCGTTCGGGGAATGCGCCTGCATGGCTAGCTTTTCCTTCTACCGACAGGCGGAATTCACCGAGGCCCTTTCGTTGCGTTTTTAGCGCCCCTGCACCTGCCTGGCCTGGCTCCATGATGAGTGCGTATTCGGCGCCTTTAGCCGATTCCTCTACTAAGGGCCGTGATGAGGGGCTTCCTATTTCCTCGTCTGTGTTGAACAGGATTTTGATCGGCCGATCGGGCCAGAGTCCGTTTTCTTTTAGTGTTCGAAGGCCGACGATCGTAGTGGCGATGCCGGCTTTCATATCGAGTACGCCCGGACCGAAGAGTCGTCCGTCTTCTTCGTAGAATCCCATTCGTTTAAGCGTGCCGTGTGGCCATACGGTGTCGAGGTGTCCGACTATTAGCGCATGTTGGGTATCGACGTCTGTGTTGGCGGCGGCTGGCCAGTCGGCGGTAATGTGATCGCCGATGTTTGTTTGGGGATGGACAGTGACGTCGGCACCGAGTGCTCGAAGTAGATCGGCGGTGATCGACGATATGTGATCGTTGGCGGGTTTATCGCTGGTTGGCGATTCGATTAGCACGAGCTGTTCGATGAGTTCGAACATTTCTGTTTCGTGCGATTTGGCGAGGGCGAGCCAGTCGGTCAAGGTTGGAGACTTTCGTGGGAGGGTGAGCGTTGCGTGAAGACGATATGCTCTCACACGTTGATGCGCAACGTGTGGGGATGATTTTTGTCATTGCGAGGAGCCTGCCCTGGGCTAGCTCATGGCTACGGCTTGGTCGAGGGCTTCGATTAGTTCTGGCTTGGGAGCGAAGTTTTCGAATCGGTGGGTTACTCTGCCTTCAGAGTCGACTATAAAAGTCCATTCCTGAGAAGACAGTCCCCACTCTTTGAGTAGAGGCGTGAGCACTGCGAGGCTCAGATCGCCTTGAATCTCATGCGGGTTGGAGTAGAGGTCGACGTGAACGAAATCGACTTGATCGCCGTAGACTTCTCGAAGTTCACTTGCGATTTCAACCTGCGGGCCGCACACGGCGTTCGTGCAAAATGCCGGACTGGCGAAGACGATGAGTAGCGGCCGATCACGATCGAGTGCTTCGGCAATCGAGTAGGTGTAGAGATCGGGGTCTCTGTGACTTCCTGTTGTGAGTTCCCTGATGTGGTCTACTTCAGAGAGAGTGCGACTGGCGCTTGCCGGTGTCTTTTGCCCAACGGTAACTGACTCTGCGATTTCGGCTACGGTGAAACGTACTTCTACTGCAGCCGTTGAGCCGTCGGGTCTGGGGATCCCTGCTGAAACCGACCATTGGCCAGCTTTATCGAACGAAAGATCGGTCGAGTGAATTCCGCGGGTTCCAAACGGGAATTCGTAGTACCGTGCCGAGGCTGAATCGGAAAAATCGGAGTCGGGCTCGGAATCGTAACCGTTCGGGAAGTAGTTGGACGTGAGCCTTACGACAGGAAATTTGATGAGTCCTGAGGCATCGCTGAGAACCACGCCAAATCGTTGCACGCCGACTCCAAGATCGGGGGTTGCTAGTTCAAGACTGATTTCTTCGGAGATCACAGTCCAATTTGGCTCTAGTGGGGCAAATGAGGAGAGGGCTGCAGGTAACCCCGACTGTTGAACCGAGCTTTGGGTCGTATCGGGTGGTGTTACTTCTTTTAACTCTTCAGACGCTGCACACGCCGTCAGCGCGATGCTGGCGAGGGCGGAAATTAGCAACACAAGTTTGACGTTTAGACGAATCCGCAAGAATTTCCGCACTAAATTCCGCTTTCGTTGATGCCAAAGGTGAACGCGAATATTGCGAAATCATCTGAATCAGACGTCAGTTTTACAATGTGCTCGCCGAATTCGGGAGTTTCGAGGAATGCGTAGAGTCGGGGTTCGCTAACGCTGAAGTACGAGCGACCTTCATCGTCGAACAGAATGTCCATTCCCGCTTCATCAGTGGTCAAAGGGCGATCGTCTATTAACACGTACACGTTGAACGGATCGGTTCCTGTTGGGTTCACGACAACATTTGCGCTTCTACCTACGAATTCGAAGGCGATATGATCTTCGAGATTTTCTGTTTTTCTGGCGTGGATTATCGATTCGGGGCCGTTAGTCCATTTGCCTTGCAGGTACCACTGTTGAGGTGTGTAGTTGCCTTCGTCTATGTATTCCCGGGTTGAGCCGGGTGCTATGTAGTACTGCTCTTGCCCCGCGTACAGTCCCGATTGGGTGTAGTTGCGTTCGTATCCTCCGTACAGTTCTCGTGTGACGCGATCGGCAACGGGGTCGCGGCTTGCTCCATCGGTTCCACCGATCGGAATGTCGGATACGTCCCATACGGCTTCAGTTAGCGCATCTCGAATCGCTTGTTCTGTTTCGATATACGAACCTTCGCCGAAGTGGCGGTAGGTGAGCTGCCCATCGACTCCGATGAGGTACTTGGCAGGCCAATATCGGTTGCCGAACGAGCGCCAGGTGCCGTAGTCGTTGTCGAGTGCGACGGCCCATTCGATGTTTTCGCGTTCGATTGCTGCTTTGACGTTTTCGACATGTTCCTCGAACTCGAACTCTGGGGTGTGTACACCGAGAATTGTCAGACCGTGATCGGCGTATTTGGCCTGCCACTCTCGTAAGAACGGCAGAGTGCGTAGGCAGTTCACACAGGTGTAGGTCCAGAAATCGACGAGTACGACCTGATTTTCTGCGGTCTTGTCGGCGATTTTGAATTCTTCTGAGTTGAGCCACGCACTAATTTTGTGCAGCTCAAGTACGCCTTCCGGGTAAGTTGGTAACGGCGGTGGATTGGTTGGCTTTGGTGCCGGGGTTTTTGTGGCCTGAGGCGCATCGCCTGGCAGAGTTGAATCTGGAGCGACTACAACTTGAGTTGGTGCGTCGGCGGGGTTGAGTTCGCCGCCGCATGCAACGGCGGCCATAGCCGTCATAGCGGCGATTATCGACAGTGTGAAAAGTGACTTGCGTAGTTTCATTCGAAGTGTGATTGGCAGCTGATTGGAATTAAGTAGTTGCCGGCCAGTGTTTTACGAGCCGTCGTGAGTATGTACGGCGAATTGGTGGTAATCGGATTTAGTAGAGACTGCCACAGGTACCGAGGGCTGTTGAGTAGTGTCGGGCTACCAGAAGCGTTATTTCGACGTTACGTAAGCCCCTCTATCGGGCACGAAGGCACCGCAGCCCATTCTCTCCACGATCCATCGTAGTCCCGCACGTTTTCGAATCCGGCGAGTTTCAGAGCCCAGAATCCGTGCGCCGCACGGATACCACCCTGTCAGTAGGTGATCACATTTTTATCGGGAGTGATTCCGACACTGGCTAGAACTTCGCGAATTTCGTCAGCTGTCTTCAGGACTGGGATGTCGCCGTCGGTATTGAAGTGCTTCCACTCGAGATGCGTGGCACCGGGGATGCGCCCACCGCGGGGGCCGCCCCGTTTGTTGGTTCCGTTCCATTCGTCGTCGGCTCTGAGGTCGAGCAAGACTGTTGAATCGTCATCGATGGCGTCTAGGACTTGATCCGCGGCTGCAAATATGTCGGAGTTTACGGCTGGGGAGAATTTGCCGGCAGAGCCAGCGAACGATGATGTGATTGTGTTCGTTTCTCGGCCTTCGGCTTGCCACTTTTCGATGCCGCCATCGAGAACCTTTACGTTCGTGTGCCCGTAGTAGTGGAGTGCCCACATAAGCCTGAACGAATAGACGCCCCCGGCTCGTGCGTAGCTGATTACAAGGGTTTCATCGCCGATTCCCAGATCGGACATGGTTGCGGCGAACTGATCGGGTTTCTGGATGTGTGTTCGATCTTCAAGTGACCCTTTGTAGTAGTGATCGATCGGGTTGACCGATCCTGGAATGTGTCCAGAGTCGTACTTTTCGGGCAAATCTGTATCGACGATGCGGATGTTCGCATCTGACATATGCTCGGCGAGCCATTCAGTGGTAACGAAAGTATCGGAAATTGCATACCCTCGTTGATCGGGTGGGGTTATTGAATTAATAGTCATATTGAGGCTGGAAATTTAATAAATTATTGTTATCTTTAACAGGTTCGCTGATGCTATCACCAAGCTTAATGAACTCATCAAGTTACTAGGTATAAGACCCAATTGACCGTGATAAGTTTTACAGTCGAACGTAATACAGAGCTGATCTACTGTACTGGACAGGGGCTGGGGTTCAATCATGAATCCGGGAAACTGAATCCACTACTTGGTAGATTTGAATAAATTGAATTTCATTCTCGCAGGGTTAAATATTGATCGCGCACCGGTAGAAGTGCTGGAATGCGTGGCTGTTCCGACTCACTCACTCAAGGAACACCTTGAACGACTCGCGACACATGCTGGTGGAGGAATCATTCTTTCCACTTGCAACCGCACCGAAATTTATTCGGTTGCCGACGATGTTGAGGTTGGAGTTCGACAGCTTAAGGAATACATCGACGCTGTTCCTGAACACGCTGGCGTTGAGGGCATTGGCGAGTACATTTACACGATGACCGGCGACGCTGTGGCAGAACACCTGTTTGGTGTTACCGCGGGATTGCAGTCGGTTGCACTTGGCGAATCACAGATTCTTGGCCAGGTTACCCGGGCGATGCAGGCGGCTGGTGAAGCTGGAACTGTTGACCCGGCGCTTTCTCGATTGTTCCACGCAGCACTGCGAACGAGTCGAAAGATTCGTAAAGAGACAGATCTTGGTCGCAACCGAACTTCGGTATCTTCACTCGGAGTTCAGGAACTTCAGGCTACGCTTGGCGATTTGAAGGGTTTTCGGGTTCTTCTGGTTGGTGCTGGCGAGATGGGCAAGCTGACGGCACGTGCGCTGCGGCGTTACGGGGCTGACGACATTGTCGTTTCGAACCGTTCAATGAACCGTGGCAAGATTCTTGCTGACGAACTTGGTGCGCCGCAGGTTCCGTTCGAAAATATTAAAGACGCGCTAGTAGAGGCTGACGTGCTGATCACGTGTACTGCCGCTACTGATTCCGTGATTATGGCTGACGTGGTTCAGGGCGTGATTGATGTTCGCTCGGGACGTCTACTGAGCATTCTGGATTTGGGAATGCCTCGTGATGTCGACCCCGCTGCGTCTGACATTGATGGCGTAAATCTTATTAGCCTTACCGAGCTTCAGGCACGATCGGCCGAGAGCTGGGAGCTTCGAGCAGAGGCTGCCGCAGAGGCACAGGGAATTATCGATGACGGCGTTCGTCGCTTCAAGGAGCGCTTGACCGGCATCGACCACGAGCCAGTTATCCGCACGCTCGGTGCTCGCATGGAGCAGATGCGACGTGAGGAAGTTGAGCAGACGCTTGGGCGGCTCGACGGTCTGACTGAGAAGCAGGCTATATCGGTTGAGAAGATGACTCGATCGCTGGTTCGCCGAATTCTCGCCGATCCAATAAGCTTCCTTCGAAGCGAAGAGGATAGTGCGGCGGAAGCCGTGCAGAAGGTATTCGCACTCCGCAACGAAAACGATGAAGAAAACAAACTCGAATAATTTCGGGTTATTGCGGAGATCGGCATAAATTTGTCAAATTGGTAGAGAGGGCACTGTTACAGTGCCCTTTTTCTCGCCAAAATACGTGAGTCAAATTTTTAACCAGACTTGGTTCGTAATTCGGAGGTCCTAATTGTCTCGTGCAAAGTCGGCACAGCTATTTTCAGATGCCAAAGCCCTTATTCCCGGTGGGGTTAACAGCCCAGCGCGTGCGTGGGGTTCTGTTGGTGGCGATCCGATTTTCTTCAAGAAGGCTTCGGGATCTCGTGTTTGGGATGCCGATGACAACGAGCTGATCGACTATGTGTGTTCGTGGGGGGCAATGATTCTCGGTCACGCACATCCGGCAGTTATCGATGCTGCAGTTGACGCTGCTCGTTTGGGAACATCGTTTGGCGCTCCTACGGAACTCGAAGTTGAGATGGCTCGACGTGTTGTCGATGCTGTTCCTTCGATAGAGATTGTGCGGTTTGTGAGTTCTGGGACAGAAGCGACGATGTCGGCACTGCGATTGGCGCGTGCTAAGACTGGTCGCAACAAGATTTTGAAATTCGATGGCGGATACCACGGTCACGAAGATGCACTGTTGGTAGCCGCAGGATCAGGATTGGCGAACCAGGGGATAGCTTCTTCGGCAGGTGTTCATCCTGACTACGCAGCTGCAACGCTGGTAGCCGTTTACAACGACGTCGATTCCGTTCGTTTGCTGCTCGAGGCGAATAAGGGCGAAGTGGCCGCTGTGATTGTTGAGCCGATCGCCGGCAACATGGGGGTTGTTACTCCGGCACCGGGATTCCTTGAGGGATTGCGGGAACTTACGACTGAGCACGGCGTGTTGTTGATCTTTGACGAGGTTATTTCTGGATTCCGGGTTGCACTCGGTGGTGCTCAGAGCGTTTACGGCGTTACGCCGGACATTACGTGTCTTGGCAAAATTGTTGGTGGTGGGTTCCCGGTTGGAGCTTATGGCGCCAGCGCGGAGATTATGTCTATCGTGGCTCCGCTTGGTCCTATGTACCAGGCTGGAACGTTGTCAGGCAACCCGGTAGCTATGGCGGCTGGGATTGCGACTCTGGATGAGCTGTCGAAGCCCGGCGTTTATGAAGGGTTGCAGGCCAAGACGGATCGGCTCGCCGATGGTGTTTCGGGAGTATTTGAAAAAGCGGGAGTTCCGGCACTGATCAACCGTGCGTGTGGGCTGATGACCGTGTTCTTCACAAATAACCCTGTGACGAACATGGATAGCGCTTCTGCGACCGACCGAGAGGCGTTCGGGGCGTTCTTCCACGGGATGGTGGATAACGGCGTTTACTTGCCGCCTTCGCAGTTTGAGGCGTGGTTCGTTTCGACTGCGCATTCTGATGCTGACATCGAGCTGACGCTTGAGCGTGTGGCGAAGTCGCTGCCTTCGTAGGTGACCGGAGAGCGGGGATAGTCGGTGAATTTCGACTATCCCTTCGAGAGTTCAGGAACGATGTTGATGAGCGGTTCGCCTCGGTTGAGGCGATCGACTTGTTGTGCCAGGTCGCTCTGTTTTCGCTTCATCATTGCCGTTGAAAAGCTGGACCGGTGGGGGCTCATGATGACATTTTCTAGTTCCAAAAATGGGTATTTTGACCATTTTTGTCGTTCAGGATCACCCGAACCGATCCCTAAGTCGTCTTCATTCCACCAAACATCGATTGCTGCTCCCGCGATCGTGCCGTCGGTAAGTGCTTCGTAAATCGATTTCTCGTCAAGGATTTCGGCCCGGGCGATATTTATGAAGAATGTGGTGTTCTTCGTGGCTTGGAACTGAGCTTCGCCAAACATACCGTATGAATCGGCGTTTGCGGGGATTGTTGGGACAACGTAATCGCACTCGGCGAGCATTTTGTCGAGATCGGCAATTGGGTAGACCTGTGCGATACCCGCTGCGTGGGCTTCCGATTCGCTGATTGGTGTTCGCATCGCAACCAGGCATCTCATGTCGAATTTTCTACGTTTCTACGATGCTGCGACCAACTCGCCCTAACCCGATGACTCCAACTGTCGCGTCTCGCATATCGGGTTTCATGCCGCCCATTTCGAATAGCGGACGCAGCGTTTGAGTTCGAAATGCCTTATCTACCCCGTTTACGTCTCTTGAAAACATCAACATTGCCATGATTACCCAATCTGCGATTGGTTGTTCGTGTCCGTGTGTATTCACGAACAGGCAACCCTCAGGAACCATTTCGGGACGGAAGTTGTCGAAACCAACTGATATCGAGAGAATTGCTTTGATATTTGGGAATTGGTGTAAGTCGGGGATCATATCGGCTAGGTGGTCGATGGCAAGAATCGCATCGACTTCGTGTGCTCTCTCGACCCGCTCCTGTTCGTCAAAATCTTGAATGTTGACCACTTCGACCGATGTTTCGTATTGCGGCATTGGCGCGTCTGGCGGGCGCTTCGGGGCACAGACAATTAGCAGAAGTTTTCCGTCGGTTGTCGTCATATTCCAGCCCTTGGACGTGATGGTGCGGAGCATTCGGTCAGAACCTGTGGCAGGTTATCCGATGTCTTTGAAATTGCAATCTAAGTGATATGGGATGTGAGTGGATGCACGTTTGGCTGATTGATCTTCTGGCCTACCCGCCGTTGCGTTCGAGCCGAACCTCGTGATGGCGTTAGCCTCCGTTGACTGTTTCGCAAGCCAACAACACCGTCTGTGTGCATTTACTCAGGCTGTGTTTTTCGTTAAGTCCGGTTGTTCGATCCAAGAAATTCCTTTGAAAGTTTGCGCATGGTGTGATGGCCTAAAAATCAGCCACTGGCTGTAAGAATGATTTGAACTGAGAGTGGTGGTGCGCTCTCGTGCCCTATAGGTACACAGCCCGAGACTGTTTGCGTGTAGATCTTTAGGTAGATTCACGGATAGTAGCCCGTACAAACCGCGATGTTTCGGTGGTGTGGGCACGGCATCGTAGTGGATATCAGCACAGACAGCCGGTCTGCCAAGCGAAACGATTCCCGGCCGAATCATTAGCAACAGCAGGCCAGACGCTTAGAGGGAAATCCACCAT
>CAVOCL010000021.1:0-12687 GCA_963694185.1 Dehalococcoidia bacterium | reverse complement strand
CCATCTTCTGGATTCGATGAAGTCGTTCACCCGGTGCCGATGCTGAGTCTTGGCAACGTGTTCAATGAGGACGGTTTCAGGGCGTGGTACAAGAGGGCACTCGATTATCTGGAATTAGAAAGCGCAGCAATGGTGTGCGAACTGAAGATCGACGGGCTGGCGCTTGCGATCACGTATCGGGACGGCGTGATGGAGCGTGCGGCGACCCGTGGCGATGGCGAGCGGGGCGAGGATGTAACTGCCAACGTACGAACGATTCGCAGCGTGCCTCTGAGGCTTGATACAGCCGGGGGCACGATTCCTCCGGTGATGGAGTTACGAGGTGAGGTATTTCTGCCTAATTCCCGATTTGCCGCGCTGAACGTCGAAAGAGAAGAGGCTGGGTTGCCTGCTTATGTGAACCCTCGTAACTCTGCTTCGGGGTCGCTAAGGCAGCTCGATTCGACTGAGACGGCGAAGCGGCCGCTCGATATGTTCTTCTATGCGCTCGGGTATGTTGAGGGCGCAGACGAGCCTTCGAGCCACTGGGACACGCTGCAGGCTATAAAGGACTGGGGCGGCAGGACGAACGAGTGGACCAAGAAGATCGATTCGGTTGAAGAGGTGATGACGTTTATCGCTGAAACCGGCGAGCGGCGTGATTCGCTCGATTACGGCATCGACGGGGTTGTGATCAAGATCGACTCGATGTCGTTGCAGCGTCGACTCGGATATGTGGGCCGTGATCCACGATGGGCTATCGCATATAAATTCCCTGCCGAGCAGGTTGAAACTACGCTGAAGAAGATTCACGTAAACGTGGGGCGCACGGGTGCGCTTACTCCGTGGGCCGAGCTTGATCCGGTGGTTGTTGGTGGCGTTACCGTAGGGCGAGCCACGCTTCACAACAAAGATGAGATCGCTCGCAAGGATTTCCGTGAAGGCGACAGGGTCGTTATCCAGCGAGCCGGGGATGTGATTCCGCAGGTGGTCGAGGTTTCATCTAAAAACAAGCGCCCTGCCGATACGGTTCCGTACGAATTTCCTGACAAGTGCCCATCTTGTGGAACCGAAACGGTTCAGACAGAAGACGAGGCGGTAACTCGTTGCGTGAACGCAACATGCCCGGCGCAGTTCGAGCGCTTGCTGGAGCATTTCGCTTCTCGGGTAGCGATGGATATCGAGGGTCTCGGTGAGGTTATGGCGCAAGACTTACCCCGTCTTGGACTCGTCTCAAATATCGCCGACGTATATCGCCTCCACGAATGGCGCGACGATTTAGTCGAACTTGAAGGACTGGGTGAAACTCGAGTCGATAAATTGATCAAGGCGATCGAAGCTTCCCGCTTCCATCCAATGTCACGGCTAATAAACGCTCTCGGAATTCCCGGTATCGGTTCAGAGAGCTCGGAATGGCTGTCGCGGCGATTCCACGATTTGGGTGGTCTCCAAAAATCTACCGAAGCGGAACTGCTGGCTATCAACGGAATCGGTCCGATAGTCGCAACCACTCTGACGGCGTATCTCGCTCAAGATCAGAATCAAAAAATGATTCGGGATTTAGTCGATCTTGAAGTCGGTGAAAGAGACGACACACCCGTGCCTTCAGCCGATCATCCGGCCAATGGTGTGACATTCGTGGTTACAGGTCGGCTGGAGACTATGTCACGATCTGAAGCACAAAGTCGAATAAAGACGCTGGGCGGTAAGGCCACGGGTTCGGTTACGAAGAAAACCAACTATCTGGTGGCAGGTGCTGAAGCGGGATCGAAGCTGGAAAAAGCTCAAAGACTCGGGGTTCGTGTGATCTCCGAGGATGAGTTCATCGCGTTCATGGACGAAAGTATTCTCCCTGAGCCTGAGACTCTGGCACCAGACGAATCCTGAGAAGCCAACTAATCTCCCGGTGTTGATCAAACGCTGGAGAGATCGTTTTGCTTACATCTGTAAACCGAACCCTGCACACTAAACCCGTTCCATTTTCATTCGCCCAAGAATTTCTTGGTCGGCCTCAGCAGGTTCAAGCAGTTCTCGGCGGATTCGAGTATCCGGGCGAGGTGATTGTTGCTCCGAACTGGCTACCTGAATATGGCGAACCGCTGAGCGGTGTTTCGATGTTCAGGCTGGTGTTGCTGCAATCGGGTGCTGGTCCTACGTCGAGCGATATCGTTGATTCACGAATCTGTGTCGCAGTGCAGGCGGTAGCGAAATCGGGTGCCCAGCGTATTGGCGAATCGGCTGCTACGTACGATGTTGGTAATACAGGATCCCGGTCGAAACATATGGCTGAAGCCGACATCAGATCGTTGCGCGAGGTTCGAGAGAACTATTTAACCGGGAATGATCCTGAGTTGAGTCGATTGGTTTCTGCGCTCTCTGAATACGAATCTCAAATCAATAGCTCACTTGCGGGCGATTCGTACGAACGGTGGAAGTCGGGGCACATTGTCACATCTCAATTGCTTGAAAAGTCCGCTGTAAATTCACAGCAGGCTTTTTTACTAGAACATCCTGAGTCGTGGTTGGAAATTGTTGCCGTCAGCGTTCTTGATCACCAGAAGTTTTCTGAATCGGAATCGACGTGCACCCAGATATTCCACGATCTCCAGTCGGGTCGGATCGTTCATGCAAAGGAGAAGTTACGCCACTTGAGCGGGCTTCGACTGGGTGATTGGACACCGCTCGATGGGATTCAGAGATTGCTTGCCGTTTCTGAAAACTCACCGAGCCAGGCCACCGGTACTGCGCTGGTTGACCTGCTGATCCACGAACATGCGTACCCGCCAGCGGTCGCATGGCTGTGGATTGTCGCCTTCGTCCTTGAAAACGATTCCGAGGTCGAGTTGACTCTGGCATCTAGTGAACGGAAGTTCGTGTCGATTGACGATATTGAGGAGTCCAGTTTCGACGATGTTCCGATCGATAAGATCGTCGCTCTTAGAGCTGATAAGTCGGATGATTGGGACGCTGTACTGCCGTTCTTACGATTGATCGCACCGCATGCCAGTTCGACCCGGTACGGAGGTGGTCGCGAAAGCGATGCTGAGGAGTTCAATCTGCAGTTGGCTACGGTCGGCAATCGAGTTCGACAGGCGACTCCCGTGATGCTTTCGCTCGAGATCGCCACGGGGTCTGGCGATAAACCGCTCACTCGCAATGCGAATCAACTGATCGGGGTGCTCAGGGCCGGTTCGTGGCGTGAGTACGTTGCGCAGGCACGAGTTGTTTTCAGGTCGGTTTCTGCTTTGCGAAACGCACTTTCGGGTGCGGCTCTGCACTGGGCGCTAGTTGAAGTTGCGCCGGAAATCGAATGGGCAATCTACTATCTTGATCAGGTTGAGTTTGGTCGTGTCGATCACGCTTTGGCGGTCGAACGGCAGCTTCTACGGTCGCGTTTTGAGTTGGGTTCGCTCATCGACAGTCCGTTGAACTGGCTGTCGCTCCGAGACGAGTTCGAGCGCTGGCGTCAGGAGTTTCGACGTGCTTATCTGGAGGATCACGCCGAGAGGCAGGAGCGAAATCGCTTACTTCAGCGGCAGGTTGAACAGTCGACAATTCGAGTTGGGCAGATCTTGTTGTTGGAGCAGGTAGAGGTTATTCGCCTTGATACCGATATTGCCGGGTTGTGGAACGAAACAATTCGGCTGTTCGTTGTTTGCGAAAACGATAGCGCTGGTATTCCGTTGATCGATAGTCCGGCATGCCCCGAATGTCACGGGCGGCTCGGGCAGCCCGCTAATCACACCGACATTATCGGTATGATTTCCGAGATAGATCAAATCTTCATCGGATATCGTGATCGATTAGCGTCGGTTGCTTCGAGTTTGGTGCTGAAGTCGGCCAATGCCGATTCGCTTCAAAGTCTATTCAGGCTCAATTCCGCTGGAGATTTGTCTGACCTTGCCAACGTTCTTGACGATAAGGTCATAACGTTCTTAAATAAATTGTTTGGCAAATCGAACGGATCAAGCGGAAAAAACGGCGATTGGACGTCTCCTCACTCTTAGACAAACTGTTTCCTGGCGGACAAGGCGGCGGGTCGGAAGGCCCTCCGTGGATAGTTCTCGGCCTCGGCAATCCCGGTGCTGAATACAGGAATACGCGCCACAACGTTGGTTGGTGGTGCATGGACGAGCTTGTCCGTCGTACGAAAGCCGATCTGAATCGTAAACGCAAAGAGCTGCGATACGCGGAGGTCGAACTCGGCGGCAGTCAGGTAGTACTCGCTTACCCTCGAACGTTTATGAATCGTTCAGGGCTTGCGCTGAGTTATCTCACAAACAGGTACAAGTCGGGACCCGAAAAAATTCTCGTTGTCACTGATGACATAAACCTGTCGCCCGGTTCCGTTCGTATACGTAAAAAGGGCGGCCCGGGAGGCCACAACGGGCTGAAGTCGGTCATCACGGCGCTTGGTACCAACGAGTTCCCACGAGTGCGTATTGGGGTTGGCAATCCTGAAACATCTACCGAGCAAGTGGACCACGTATTGGGTACATTTGATCCAGAGACTCGCGAGCGAGTCACGGCGGCCTCGGTACGAGCTGCCGACGCTATCACGATGATCGTCAACGGCGAGATCGATAACGCAATGAACAAGTACAACAACAACGGCGAAGAACCAAAAGCAAAGTGAAATTGCTTAGTACCCCATTGATTCAACTTCGACGTTTCGCTCTTGTCGGCGCGCTGTTTATTGGACTCAGCGGCATCGCTTTATTCGCAGCTGGTTGCCAGAGTGGTGAGGACAACGGCGATGTCCAAAATCCAGATCCGACTGTATTAGCAGCAACCTCCACGCCAGTTGAATCGGTACCAACTGAGACTCCTCAGGCTCCGTTTCCAACCGCCACCCCTGATTCGCACGATACGCCAACCCCTACAAACCTACCTATCCACACCGCATCGAATTCGCCAACCAGCACCGTCGCTCCTGCCCCTACCAGCACCGCCCCCGCTGGTTCGTCGGGTGGTTCATCGTCCGCTTTAAACCCGACCGCTACTCCTAAACCTGCGTTCGTTCCTGCTCGGCCAGAACCCATCATTCCCGCACCGCCTGATCGCGATTTACAGGAGCTTGGAAGGCGCCTGGTTGCGGGCTACACAGATCCTAAAACCGTGCTGCCTTCCGAGCCTTTCGAGATTGGCCAAAAAGTCGATTTCTGGATTTCACGAGATGGTGGAAGTGTGGTTGTAAGCGGGGAGGTTTCGTACATATCCGAGCACGTTTACTGGATATTTGAAAACGGCTACCTGCCTGCCCCCGAAGACATCATGGGGGTCGCAGCGAAGTTCGAAAATGAAGTCTGGCCGACCGTAACCGAGGTGTTTGGCACACCACTCACGCCCGGCATCGACGGCGACGACAGGATGGTTGTTTACACAAGCGTTTTGCGATCGGGGGTGGCCGGGTATTTCTCGGCTGCCGATTCCTATTCGAAAGAAATCAGGCCGTATTCAAACGAGCGAGAAGCCCTGTATATGTCGGCTAATCGAGTCAATTTGACCAGTTCCGAGTACCTCAGCGTTATTGCTCACGAGCTTCAGCATGCGAGCCATTTCGCAGTCGATTCGAGCGAAGATTCGTGGGTGAACGAGGGGTTGTCTGAGGTTGCTGCCGAAATAGCCGGATTCACCAGATCGGCAGCTTCTGCATTCGTTAGGGCACCATCGACGTCACTCACGGCGTGGGCGCAAGACATTACTATTTCTGCGGCAAATTACGGAGCTGCGAACCTCTTTTTCGCCTTCATCGCATCGCACTACGGCGGCAACGAGATGCTTACTGCAATCTCTCAGGATCAGAACGACGGCATCGATTCGATCGACAGCGCGCTCGCCGCGCAGGGCTTCGATGTGACCGCCAACGACGTGTTTGCAGATTGGCTAATCGCCAACTATTTGAGTACCGACGTAGGGCCATACGGTTACGCCGACAGCAACGTACCACCGGTCAAAAATATCTACAAAAGAGCGCCCGATTCGCTGAACGGAACTGTTAAGTCGTTTGGTGCCGACTATGTAGTTACATCGAGCGGATCGGGTCAAATGACTATCGAATTCAGCGGTGAGGCCGAAACTTCGCTGCTAAACGCTGCTCCGCATTCGGGTACTTCGTGCTGGTGGTCGAACCATGGCGATTCTATCGATTCGACGTTGACCCGCAGTGTAGATTTACGGTCGCTTAATTCGGCGTCGCTCACCTACTGGGTCAACTACGAGATCGAGGAGTTCTGGGACTACGCCTACGTGATGGTTTCGACCGATGATGGCGAGACCTGGGACATTCTGGATACCGAACGTGCGATCAATTACAACCCGAACGGCAATGCTTACGGTGCGGGTATGACGGGGACGAGCCCTGGGTGGGTTCAGGACTCTGTCGATCTATCGGATTACGCTGGTCAGCAGGTGCTGCTGAGGTTCGAGTACATCACCGATGATGCGGTGTTCTCGAAGGGTGCTTGCTTCGATGATTTCGAGATTCCCGAGCTGGACTGGTCGGACAACACTTCGACCGCTGGTGACTGGGTAGCAAACGGTTTTGCCAGGGTTGAAGAGACGATTCCGACGCAATATCTGGTGCAGGTGATTCACGAGAAAGACGTCGGCGATCCGGTCGTTTACCAGATTCCGATTGGTGCCAATGCGAAGGGCAGCCTAACTGTCGAGGACATTGGCGACGACGATTTGATCGTAGCGGTGGTCAGCGCATTAACTCGCCACTCGACGATTCCAACCGAGTACACGCTGAGTATCAAGCCCTAGTTGATTTCGAAGTTGGCGTCAGCCAAGTCATCAAGTTCACTCAGCAGATCGTCGGGGAGCGGCCCCAACTCGGCTGCTCCAATCGCTAGTTCGAGATGCTCCAGCTCGGCCATTCCGACCTCAACTCCTGATACACCTGGATTTCGAAGAGCATAGCGAACGGCTACTTGAGCCCGCTGCCCGTGTTCTTGCATTAGTAACGGAAGCACAGCGTTCATTCTTTGCACATCGGATTCGACATCGTTGTTGAGAGCGACTCCGCCCTCTTTTCCGGTTCGAACGTCCGTTGCGATAACGCCTGCTGCGAGAACTCGGATGACCATCACTCCGACTCCGTTATCGGCGCAAGCGGCGATGATGTTCTTGTGGTCGTACGCGGACCAGTTCGGCTGCATGTCACGGCCCGCCGAAGGGTTTAGCAAGTTGTAGTAGATCTGTGCGCACTGGAATCGCTTGCTGGTGATTACTTTGTGAAGTGCGTCAGCTTCGCCCGTCGACGTGAAGCCAATGTGCCGGGTAAGGCCTTTGTCGACGAGCGACTGCATGGCATCGGCTATCCCATTGTTTCCAAGTAGGTCGTCGGGAGTAATTGCGTTCGGGAAGGCATCTGCGGAAGCTGCGATTCGATTGTGCACTTGATACAGATCGATGCTGTTCATCTGAAGTCGTTCCAGGCTTGCAGTCAAGGCTCGCTCTGCCTGTCCAGTGTAGTCACCTGCCTCACGATCGAACGCTGTCTTGGTCGATATATACGGGCGTTCGCGCTCGGGCAGCTCCTTCATCAACCAACCGATGGCGGTTTCGGAGGCTCCGGTGCCATAGCTAGCTGCGGTATCGATCCAATTGATCCCAGCATCCAGCGCCATACGCACAGCTTTTCGCCTTGTGTCGTCGTCGGCATCGATCAAGATCCCGCCGACTGCCCCACCACCGAAAATGACTTCTGATATCTGTAGCCCCGTGCTGCCGAGATTTCTGTATTCCATTGGTCGTCCTTTGTTGGTGGTGAACTATTAGTCACTAACCGGGAAAACCGGTCTAGCTGGCTTCGATGCGATCCCAGCCGGTGTAGGGAACCAAGACTTCTGGGATGACTATTGAGCCGTCTTCTTGAAGGCCGTTTTCTATTACGGCGATCCAAATTCGAGGTAGTGCTAGGCCCGATCCGTTCAGCGTGTGCGGCAGCTTAGTTGATGCGCCTTTTTCTGGGCGGTAGCGAGTGCCGTTTCGGCGTGCCTGGAAGTCGGTGCAAGTTGAAATCGAGCTGACTTCAAGCCACTCGGCTGAACCCGGCGACCATACCTCGATATCGTAGGTTTTCGCCGACTGGAATCCGATGTCACCGGCGCAGAGTTTTAGTACTCGGTATGTCAGACCCAGTCGTTCGCAGAGCGTAGTGGCTTCGCCGACCATCTCTTCGAGCAATTCTTCCGAACCTTCTGGTTCTACGTAGCGGAACATTTCGACTTTTTCGAACTGGTGGACACGTTTGATTCCCCGTACGTCACGTCCGGCAGAGGTGTGTTCTTTTCGGAAGCTGGGCGTTTGTGCGACGTACTTAAGAGGAAGCATGCCGGGATCAATGATTTGACCCTGATGCAGGCCGTTTAGCGCCACTTCGGCGGTGGGCACGAGCCAAAGATCGGTCTCTTCATCTCGATACAGATTGTCTTCGAATTTAGGCAGGTTGCCCGAGCCGATCATCGTTTCCTTGCGAATCAATAACGGCGGATCGATCTCGGTGTAGCCGTGCTCTTCGGTCTGCACGTCGAGCATCCACGAGGCGAGTGCTCGCTGGAGTTTTGCGCCCTTGCCCTTAAGGACGAAGAACCGTGCGCCAGAAATACGAGCGCCGGCCTCAAGATCGAGAATTCCCAACGCAGGAGCAACGTCCCAGTGGGCGTTCCCGTGGGTTGGCGTTTCGCCGTCCGAGGTTCGAACGATGACGTTCGACTCTTCGTCGAGTCCGTCTGGAACGTCGTCTAATGGCGTGTTTGGAATCGGTAGAAGTATTTCGTTCAGCTCTTCTAGCACCGTTGCCAGTTCAGCTTCGACCTTCTTAATACGATCGCCAGTTTCTCGCATTTCAGCGATTTCTTCGGGGGTCGGCTTTCGCTTCTCGTTACCGATCGCCTTGCTCACATTGTTACGGCGAGCGCGGTCGATGTCGGCTTCCTGAATCAGTTCTTTCCTGCGCCCATCGAGTTCGAGAATCCTGTCGATCGGCGGGTCTTCACCGCGGCGAACCAGAGCGGCTCGGAATTTCTCGGGATCTCGGACTATCTGTTCCAGTGAAAGCATTTTTTACTCGGAGTTATTTGATGACAGCGACTAGGTGTGGGTTCGATTAGATCAGGAATTACGCATGGCTGGGAATAGCAATATTTCTCGGATCGATTCCTCGCCAGCGATCAACATCGTCAGACGATCGATTCCCAATCCAAGCCCGCCGGTTGGCGGCATGCCGTGCTCGATCGCCACGAGGAAATCCTCGTCCAATCGGTCGGCCTCGCTATCGTCGAACTCATCACGCATGCGCTCCTGCTGCTCGAACCGTTCACGCTGATCGACCGGGTCGTTCAGTTCGGTAAATGCGTTTCCAAGCTCGGTGCCCATTACAAACGCCTCGAAGCGTTCGACGATTTCGTCGGAGTCGGGCTTACGCTTGGCGAGCGGTGACATTTCGACCGGATAGTCGACCAGAAAATGCGGCTGAATGAGGTGCGGCTCAACTTCTGATGAGATGACCTTGTCGAGCAGACGACTCCACGCCGATCCTGCTTCAACATGGATTCCACGTTCTCGCATTGCAGCTGAAAGTGCATCCGCGTCTCGGGTCACGACGAAGTCGATACCGGTGCGTTTCTTAATCTCTTCTCGCAGATCAAGACGAGGCCACGGCGGTGTCAGGTCGATCTCAGCTCGAACGCCTTCGACTTCCGGAAGAATCATCGATCCGGTCGTTTCTTTGGCGATGTAGGAGACCATCTGTTCGGTCATCTCCATCACATCGTTATAGTCGGCGTAAGCTTGGTAGCTCTCGATTGTCGTGAACTCGGGGTTGTGATCGTGATCGAGTCCTTCGTTACGGAACAAGCGGCCGATTTCGAACACACGCTCGATGCCACCAACGATCAATTTCTTCAGATAAAGCTCGGTGGCGATTCGTAGATATAGATCGCGATCGAGCTGGTTGTGGTGGGTCTCAAACGGAGTCGCCTGTGCGCCACCAGCAACCGGAACGAGGATCGGCGTTTCGACCTCGATGAACCCACGGTCGTGCATAAACGATCGCATTGATCGCACAACGTTCGAACGAAGCAGGGCGTTCTTCAATGCCTTTTCGTTTGAGATCAGATCGAGATAACGCTGGCGGAATCGAATTTCCTGATCCTGCAGGCCGTGCCACTTGTCGGGAAGCGGTCGGATGGCCTTGGTGAGCACAGTGACTTTTTTGGCCTCGACGCTGATTTCGCCGCGCCGTGTGCGAATCACGGAGCCTTCGACGCCGATGATGTCGCCGATATCCAGTAACGCAAGAATCGCGTACTCGTCATCGCCCATCGTGTTCTGTCGGGCGAACGCCTGGATCGAGCCGTGGCCGTCTTTGAGATCGATAAACGCGGCCTTGCCCATTCCGCGCCGTGCCATCACTCGACCTGCAACCCGAATTACCTCGGTGTGAGGGTGTTCGGCGTAGTCACCGTTGCCGTTGCTGGCCATGATCTCGGTATATTCGAACAGCTTGGTCGCTTCCACCGAAGTATGGGTGCGATCGTATCGTGGCGGGTACGGGTCGATTCCCTGAGCCCTGATCTGGGCTGTCTTTGCGAGGCGGTCTTCGATGAGTTTGGCTTCGCCCGCTGCCGTTTCTTCTTGATTCGGCTGTTCTTGTTGATCTTGGTTGGTCATATTTCTCGGCGCAAATAGTGATTGCGTTAGTTCGTCTCGCACGCTGCCCCACCGGCATGGCAATTCATTCTAAGCCAGCACGCTCTCAGATTCAGTATGCGCCGGGTATCAGAAACCACCACAAACCTCGCTTCCGTGTAAAACGCCCGAAATCGGTAACAACCCACGATGGTTAAGAATCGCCCGCGCCGTGAATAATCAGTTCCACTCGAAAGTACATCAGGGGTTTCAAGTGCGGATCGAAAATGCGATGAGTAGCAGACGTAGAGGATCTTCGGATTTCAGACGAGCTTCCAGTTCTAAGGGAGGCTCTCTTCGCCCTACCACATCGAAAGTGAGATCAGCGATTTTCTCGATGCTCGGTCCCGCGGGAGCAAGCGGACTTCGCGTTCTCGATATTTACGCAGGAACTGGTGCACTCGGGATAGAAGCTCTTCAGCGCGGCGCCGAATTGGCCGTGTTTATCGAGCAAAACTCGCGTAGATGTGACGATATAAAGAAGACGCTGGAAAAGCACAGGTTGGCAATGCAGGGTTCAGTACAAAAAGGAAACGCACTCGCAGCAGTCGCAAGACTGAAGGGTGAGTTCGACCTGATTTTTGCCGATCCGCCGTACGACCTCGTTGAGTTTGAATCGCTTTTCGAACGGGTTAATGACGCAAGACTGATCGCACCGAACGCGATCGCATTTTTAGAACATTCGAAGATGACGACCCTGCCCGACTCACTTCCGGGCCTGGAGTTATCGACTCACCGGCTCTACGGCGATACCGCAGTTTCGGTTTACAAGTCGCTCCCAGAGGGCGCATCAACAAAGTCAGGGGGCGAATAGATGGCTCGAGCGATCTATCCCGGCACGTTCGATCCTGTGACAAACGGTCACGTTGATATTGTCGAAAGAGCATCACACGTCGTCGATAATCTGACGGTCGGAGTGGTCGAAGCCTCGTTGAAGAGAACTATGTTCAACGTTGACGAGCGAATTGCATTATTTGCCGAAGCCGTGGCACACCTGCCTAATGTTTCGATAAGACCGTACTCAGGACTAACGGTGAACGCTGCCCGAGAATTTGGGGCAACCGTAATTATCCGTGGTTTGCGAATCACAAGCGATTTTGAGTACGAAAGTGAAATGGCACTAATGAACCGCAGGATGGCTGAAGACATTGAAACTCTTTGTCTTTTCAGCGCTCTGGAATACCAGATCCTGAGTTCGTCAAGAGTGAAAGAGGTGGCAACATTCGGCGCTGATGTGTCGGATCTTGTTCCGCCGAACGTATGGGGGCCTCTGGTTGAGAGGCTCGAAGAACGAAAGAAAACCAGCAACAGTTAGCACGCGTCAGTCGACACGCATGGAGGCAGTAATGACACTTATGTCACAACTCGAAGACCTAGAGGCGATGATCGTCAAAGGTCGAGTACCCGGAACAGCACGAACGCTCGTAAACTTGGAGAAAATCTCAACTCTCATCACCGAGATGAAGGGCGAGATGCCAACCCAGATGAACGAAGCAGAGGGTGTGGTTCGTCAGAAGGATGCAATCATCAAGCAGGCCGAACTCGAAGCCCGCAGGATTCGTGCATACGCCGATGAAGAAGCCACAACTATTCGCCAGTTGGCCGAAGAGCAGTCGAACACGCTGCTGACCACTTCGCAAGAAGAAGCTCACAAAATGGTTCAGGACACCGAGATTACTCGTGTGGCCAACGAGCAGGCAACTGAGACCGATGCCGATGCCCAAAGGCGTGCAGGCAAGTTGATCGATGATGCTGAGACCAGTGTTAACGGAATTTTGAAAGAGGCCGAGACTTCAGCGGTTTCACGTCGCAAGGGCGCAGATAACTACGCTCGCGAGGTGCTGTTTACGCTGGAAGAACGAATCGCCGACACGCTGGGTCAGGTTCGAGGTGGTATCGACCTTCTCGACGCCCGCCCGACAGCGAACGTCGCTGACTAGTTCTGGTTTGTAGCCTCTAGCTCGACAAAATAAATCAACCTCTTAGCCTTGTGCTTGCTTGAGTTCTACG
>CAVOCL010000020.1:0-12714 GCA_963694185.1 Dehalococcoidia bacterium | reverse complement strand
TTGACTCAGAACGCACTGTTTCGGCGATTGATTACTACACGATTATCGAAGACGCTGAGTTGGCCGATATTTCAGAGACGCACACTCGGATATCGCTGATTGGGCCGGACGCTGTTCGAATTGTCGCTACGGTGTTGGCTACGAATGTTGAAGCTGATTCGGCGGTAACAATTTCGTCTGATGACAGTCCGATCACTCTCGTCTCCGATACGACCCGTGGAGTTGAATGGATCGACGTGATCGTTGAATCTGGTGCAGCCGATCGGCTGATTGGATTGTTCGAGACCGCTGGAGCGGTTGCCACCGATTCTGCAAACTTCAAGTTGTTCCAAATTTATAAAGAAATCCCCAGATCCGATCGTGAATACGGTGAGCACGCTAATCCGATCGAGGCTGGCCTGCTTCACCTGATCGATTGGGATAAAGGTTGCTACGTCGGTCAGGAAGTGATCGCACGACTCGATGCCTACGACAAAGTTCAGCGCAACGTAAAGGTGCTGGAATCGGCAACACCGTTGGTTGAGGGGACGAAGCTTGTTGGTAGCGGTAAGCCGGCTGGTGTCGTTACGAGTGCTTCGGCAGTAGCGAGCGAAGACAGCGTCTACCTGAGTCTTGCGCTCGTGCGGAAGGCGTTTTTGGATTCAGGCACGGAATTAGAAGCTGACGAGATCACTGCAACCGTCAGGTAACGGCGACCTCTGTCATTACGAGGTGTCCGACGCCGTGGCAATCAGCGACCATAGTGCCGATATCGCGCCCATACAAGGCAATAGACGAACCCACTCCAACGAACGATTTCCCGACTCCTGTGAAGGGACCTTCGGCCGGGATGGGAACGAGGTTATTCCCGCGATCCAACCAAAGGCTGAATCGTAACGTTAATCGCTGATTCAACGTGATTGCCACGTCGCTCGTGCCTCACTCCTCGCAATGACAGCATCGGGCGAATCGCTCCGCCATTAAGAAAAACGAGCCCTAGGCACTTACTGATGACGGAGTGTTTCGCCGCCATCGACCATGATTACTTGACCACGGATCATCTCGGCGTCGGTGCCGCACATCATGGCAACCACCTTCGCAACGTCGTCTGGCGTAATCGTTCGACCCGCCGGAGTCACACGTGAAGCGATGTCCTTCACGCCAAGCTCGTCTGGGAATGCGTCGATAGCGTCGGTCATTACAAAGCCCGCTGAAACCGTATTCACAGCGATTCCCTTGGCACCAAGCTCAACAGCGAGGTAACGAGTTACGGCTTCGATAGCCGCTTTCGAAACGCCAACTGCAAAGTAGGCGGGGAGTACCCGAGTGGATCCGGGGCTGGAGAGATTGATGATTCGGCTGCCTTCGCTCATGAGCCGTGAAGCCGCTATTGCAAGCATCCACGGACCTCGGGCGTTGATGTTCAGCGTCCAGTCCCAATGCTTGGCCGAAAGCTCAGCTGCGGGTCGCATCACACCGGAGGCGGCGTTGTTTACCAGGATATCGAGTCGGCCGAACTTTTCTTCTATTTTGCCGATCAGCGATTCGACAGCTTTCTCGTCGCCGACATGCGCCTTGATACGAGTCGCTGAAATCCCAACTGCCTCAAGCTCCTCAATCGTCGCCTTAGCAGCCGTGTGATTCTTCAGATAGTTGATGATCACAGTAGCGCCGCGCTGCCCAAGCTCAAACGCAATCGCTTTACCAATGCCGCGCGATCCGCCAGTGATCAGGGCAATCTTGCCATCGAGACTATTCGGGGATGAGGTGGAATCGCTCATTATTCTTCCCAGAGGCTATATGGCCATTCCGCCGTCGACGCGGATGATGTCGCCAGTTATGTACTGCGCTTCGTCGGTGGTCAGGAAAACGATAGTGGGTGCCACTTCATCTGGCTCGCCAAAGCGACCCTGCGGAATCCACGTTAGTACGGTGTCGCGCTGCTTTTCAGAAATATCGGCTGAAGTAGCGGTCGTGATGTAGCCCGGAGCAACCACGTTCGCAGTAATACCGCGAGTCGCAACTTCTTTAGCTATCGACTGGGTAAACCCAAACACAGCGGCCTTCGAAGCCGAGTAGTTGGACTGTCCGATGTTCCCTCGCATACCAACCACGGAGGAGACATTCACAATTCGGCCCCAGCGACCTTTGACCATGCCGGGGATCACTTTGTGAGTGCAGTAGTAGGTACCAAACATGTTCACCTGCATGGTGTATTCGAACTGTTCGTCCTTCATACGCATCAGCAGTGAATCGTTGATCACGCCAGCGTTGTTGATCAGAATTTCGATCGGACCGTGCGCCTCAACGGCCTGGTCGATCATCGCAACGGCGCTCTCTTTTTCGGCGACATTTCCGCCGACAGCGATCGCTATTCCACCGGCAGAACGAATTTCTTCGACTACAGCTTCGGCTTCTTCAGGATGAGTGTTGTAGTTCACAGCCACGCGGTGACCATTCGCAGCGAGTCGTAGAGCCGTGGCTCTTCCGATTCCGCGTGATCCACCAGTTACCAGTGCACTTCTTGGCGTATTGCCGCTCAATGTTTAACCCTCAAGTTCCTTCGCTGTGTGCCGCTAATTTAGATTAGCCGGGCAGGGCAGCCGTAACGAATGCTATTAGCTAACTTCTGCTCTAATTTTGTCGAGTTCTGCCTGTTGGGCTTCTATCAAACCAGTTTCGACCACGAACTTGGCGGTTCCAATGGCATTCACCACCGCATTAACCCCCGATGCTCCGTGTCCGACAATTGCGAGGCCGTTCACTCCTAGCAGTGGGCCACCGCCAAAAGCTTCAAGAATATTCATGCGTTCGAAGATTTCCTTCGTAAGCTTTTCGACCTCTGGTGATTCACCGAGAGATTCCTTTACGTGACCGACGATCGCGTCGCCGAGCCCTTCTGTCAGCTTCAAAATAACGTTACCAACGAATCCATCGCAAAGAACTACTTCAGCCTTGCCGAACGGTAGATCGTTGGGCTCGATGTTGCCAATGAAGTTCAGGCCTGTGGAATTCAGCAGATCGGTAGCTTCTTTGACAAGAGCATTGCCCTTGCCCTTCTCAGAACCGACGCTCAGCAGGGCAACACGAGGATTCTCGTTCTTGTAAATAAGTTTCGACATTACGTTGCCGAGAGCTGCGAAATCGACGAGCAGGCCGGGGCGTGTGTCGACGTTGGTTCCGAGGTCGATGATGACAGTGTTTGGTGAATAGCCAACTACCGGACCACCCAGAGCCCCACGGTCGATTCCGTCGAGAGTTTCGTAGACCACAGTTGCGGCGGCAATCGAAGCGCCAGTTGAGCCCATGCTCACGAACCCGGCGGCTTTGCCCATTTTCACTACGCCAGCGGAAACGAAAATAGAAGCATTGGGCTTCGATCGGAATGCGCGTGCAGGACTTTCGCCTTCTTCAACAACGCCTTCTGCAGGTACAACCTGAACCAGCTGTTTGGCCGGGGTGTCGTATTTATCGAGCTCTGCCTGAATTGCCTCAGCATCGCCAACCAGTGCGACAGCAACGCCGCCATTGCCAATAGCTTTCAATGCAGCTGGAACCATAACCACTGGTCCGTGGTCGCCGCCCATGGCATCGAGAGCGATTGAAATTATGCCTTCAGGAATACCGGTCATTAATTAATCCGTTTTGTTGGTCTATGGCCCGTGCGGTCACAGCCGTAATTCATCTTATTCCAACGGCACGGTTGCTCGCCCGGCAACTGCGTCCGTACCATCGGGTTTTTTGCAGCCAATGCTGCATGTTGCGATCAAACCGTCATCTGAGTCGGAGACTGACGTTATCTCGCCATACACAACTACTGTCTCGCCCGGGAACACTGGTGCGCTGAACCGAACTTTCAACTTTCCACCAGAATGCCATGTGTTCGGGAATGAAGTTGCAAGCATCTCAGTGACGAGTGCCAGACTCAGCATTCCATGAGCGATTCGCGTGCCGAACTGCGTTGTTGCGGCATACGATTCATCAAGATGTATCGGGTTGTGGTCGCCTGAAGCCTCTGCATAGGCGTTAACCCGGTCCTGTGATATCTGTCGTTCGAATCCTGCCAGCTGATCGCCAACGGCTCGATTAACGTTGTTTGTAGTCACGATGCCGCCTCCCCGCTCACGATGATCGTTGTCGACGACGTGCCGATCTCAACGCCAGAAGCATCTGTATACGAAACCGCTACGGTAGCGAAGTGATTTCCTCGGCGGATCGAATTGGCGGCCAGCTTCGCAGTTGCCTCGACCTGCTCGCCGATCTTCACCTGTCTTGACCAGCTAACTTCCTGACCAGCGTGAATCGTCTGTAATCCCGCTGAATACAGGCCGAGATCCTCGATCAATTTGGTGAGCGCAGCGGCTACTACCAAAATCGGCGCAAGCGAGTCGCCGTAGTCGGGTGATTCGTCGCCACCAACCGCCGTCGCATATGCATGCGCTCGTTCGGCCGAAATGGTCACGTCATACGGGCCGAAAATATGCCCAACTGTTGCTGTCGAAATCAGAGGTTCGGCCAATAAAATTCCTAACGAGTTTCAGCTACTTAAGCGCAGAAGAATCTGAACGTAAAACACGTATTGTAGATTTGCCCTGCCAACGGCGCAAAATTCTACCTGAAAACGACCTACACGCCGGACGTGGTATTTGCACTCCGCTGCATCGAAATCGCCTCATCAACAAGCTCACTTGCTAGCTCGTAGGAAGTGGGATTGCGAAAATCTAGTTGCGAGAGCGCCAACACCCGATAAAGCAGACCCGTAGATACCAGCCCGCTGTTGCTGCCGCCAAGAGCCGGAAGCTTTATCGCCATCGCTTCTGAAATAGCCACAGCAGCGTTCATTCCGCTGCGATTCAGGAACAAGCGGGTAAGCACACGCCCTTTGTGTGTGACCGATACTCCACTCTTATCTTGATTCAACTCCACCCTCAAGTGAGAACGAGGTTTTTCAAGCAGCTTGTACCCGTATTCGAGCGCCTGTTTTCTAGAAACGGTCAATACATATATCCATTCGCACACCAAACCTGCACATTACTCATCGTGCTGGCACATTGAATTCAACTGAATCCAAGTATAATCCCGTCCCGAATCTAAGCACGTAATCGGCTTCATTCAGCACGGTGGACAATGAATTTTAAGGGTCAGGTGGCGGTAGTTACCGGCGGTGCAACGGGCATCGGTCGGGCCATCGCGCTCAAATTGGCCGACAAGGGTGCTGCAGTGATGATCGCCGATATCAACGAAGAAGCGGCCATCATCACCGCCGACGAAGTTGCAGAGATTTCTGGTAGTTCCGCACACTTTGTTACCGACGTCACGAACGTTGCCGGATGCGAGGGCCTTGCCCAGGCGACCATCGATTCTGTAGGCCCTGCCGATTTTCTGGTAAACAATGCTGGCATCGCCGGGTCACCGGGATGGCAGACCCGTTCCCACTCAACTGAAGACGACTGGAAGCTGACTTACTAGGTGAATGTCATTGGAATGTCGAACGTAACCAGTGCGTTCCGACAGCAGATGACAAAGCGTAGAACTGGGCGAATAGTGAATCTTGCGTCGATCGCCGGCAGGGAAGGGCGACCGACGCTGGCGCACTACTCGGCGTCGAAGGCGGCGGTTATTAGCCTCACCCAATCGACAGCACTCGAGCTGGCTCGGTTCAACATTACGGTCAACGCGATCTGCCCCGGATTGCTGTGGACCCCGATGTGGGAACAGGTTGACGAACGCTACGCAAACGATGTTCCGGCTTACAAAGGAATGAGTCCGCGTCAGGTGCTCGATGCCATGATCGCCGAGAAAATTCCCATGCAAAAGGAACAAACCCCAGAAGACATAGCCGACACTGTTGCCTGACGATGCGAAGAACATTACTGGCCAGGCTCTCAACGTCGACGGTGGCTTCTACATGCGCTAAGGCGCTTGGAGTATTTGAATATGGATTTCGAAGGAAAAACAGCAGTAGTTACCGGCAGCGCGCGGGGAATCGGTCGCGGCATTGCGCTTGAATTGGCGGCCCGTGGATCGAACGTGGTGATCGCCGATATGGACGAGAAATCGGCCCGAGAAGTGGTCGCCGAAATTAAGGCCGGAGGAACCCGCTCTTACTACTGCGAAACCGATGTGACCCAGCAGTGGTCGACCGACGATATGGTCGAAGCTGCTCTCGAAGAGTACGGCCAGTTAGACGTACTGGTGAACAACGCTGGGGTTGGTGGATCTTCAGGCTTCACGACCCGCAAGACTCCACTC
Source organism: Dehalococcoidia bacterium (assembly GCA_963694185.1). Lineage (GTDB taxonomy): Bacteria > Chloroflexota > Dehalococcoidia > Lucifugimonadales > Lucifugimonadaceae > Lucifugimonas. The sequence continues at coordinate 6,483 of CAVOCL010000020.1, read as the reverse complement.
GTCGAAGACTGGCAGGCAACGTTCGATGTTAACGTCTACGGAATCGTGAAAGGCACGCAGTCGGTCGAGAAGTACATGGTCGACCGCGGCTACGGAAAGATAGTGAACATTTCGTCGATATCGGGAAGGCCAGGATTCGCCTCTTACGCAGCTTCGAAAGCGGCGGCTATCAACGTGTCGCAGGCGTGGGCGTTCAGGCTTGCTCCGCACGGCATAAACGTCAACACGGTGTGCCCCGGCCTAATCTGGACGCCGCTGTGGCAGGATATTGCGAAGTGGAGAAAATCTACCGACGAGCAAAACGCTGGATTAACGCCCCGACAGATTTTCCAGCAAACAGTTACCGATTCGGTGCCGCTGGGACGCGAACAGACCCCCGATGACATAGGCAAAGCGGTTGCATTTTTGGCTTCCGATCGGGCTCGTTCGATTACGGGCCAAGCGTTGAACGTCGACGGCGGGATACGGATGAACTAGTTGGTATGGTTGCGCCATTGGTGTGTGGGGTGTGCTGCTGCGATATCTCCTTTCCCGAGCAACGCCGAGGGACCTGGTGGGGCAGGGGTGGTAAACGATAGCGCCGCACAAATTACCCAACAGTCTCTGAAATATCCACCCAGTACGGATTTTCTAGCTCAATCAAGTAGGCCTTCTTAGATCGTCGCCATTTCTTGATCTGCGCTTCCCGCAACCGAGCAGTTTCTACGGATGTGTGAACTTCGCACCAAACAAGCTTTGTGGTTCGATATTTTGAACTAAACCCACCGCCTGTACCGGATTTGTGCTGATCAATTCTGGTGGCCAATTCGTTTGTGAAACCCGTGTATAGAGCACCTCTAATACTGGCAACCATGTACACGGCCATTGTGTTGTCTGACATGTTCAGAGCATACCGATGGGGGCTCGCACCTCAAATCAACGATGACACCCCAACCCCACCAGGTCTCTCGGCTTTGCTCGGGAAAGGAAGGCTTTGTGCGGAGAGATTCATTAAGGGTTTGGGCTATCGTTTACCGCCCAACCCCGCCAGGTCCCTCGGCTTCGCTCGGGAAAGGAGAGTCCGCTCGGAGCAACGCCCGGACCAAACCCAAACTAACCCGCTGAAGTAATCCCCAGCATCTCGTCGGTCATCTCGGTCAAAATACCGTCGAGGGTGTTCTTCGTGTTGGGTCCTACGACTTTGCGTACTATTTCGCCATCGGGATTAATGAAGAATTTTTCCGGAATTCCGCTTACGCCGAACTCGACAGCAATCTGCCCGTTGGGATCGATCCCGTTTACGTACTGAATATCGTGGAACTCAATGAAATCGCTCACTGGTCCTTCGGAATCCCAAATTGCAACACCGATGAACTCCACACCACGATCTCGCCACGTCTTGTAGGTTTCGGCAAGAATTGGACCTTCAGCACGGCAGGGCGCACACCACGATGACCAGAAATCGACGACAACGATCTTACCTCGAAAGTCTTCTATCGAAATCACATCGCCATCGAGTGTGGTCAGCTCGAAATCAGAAAACGGCTCGACCGATAACTGAACTTCGCCAAAGTTATCGTTGACCCCTGGGCGCCCTGTCGCACCGTCGTTCTGAACCACGCCCCAGGCGAACAGCGCCAGAACGAGTAGAACTGGTATTCCAACCCCGATTAGAACCTGGCGCCTCTGTCCCACAGCTACTTATCCGATTCTTCCGACTTGTCGTCTTCGTCAGCAGATGTCGAGTCTGAATCATCTGAATCATCATCTGCGCCTGCATTTTCATCAACGTCTTCAGCAGATTCCACAGGCGCGGATTCTGTATCCGAACCGTCAACTATTTCCAACGCCAGCCGCTTTAGATCATCCCGCTGATCGTTGTACTCATCTTCATCAACATTGCCCGCCTCGAACTCTTCATCTAGCGCTGCGATCTTGGCGATGATGTCGGCACGATTCGCGATGTCGTCATCGTCGGCGCTGCTTAGATCGGAATTTTTGCGTGACGAATAGAGTGCATAGCCAAGAATTCCGAGCAGAGCGAGTCCGACTACCCAGATGATGACAATTACGTAGGTTCTGCCCTGGAAGAATTCAGATAGCGATTGCAACGGAGTCGGCTGAGGCATATCAGAGAAGACCAGATTCAGCAGGTCGTCAACGGCGTAGTTATCGCCTTCGACCGAGTTGAACACGTTCTCGGTGACCACGACTGATTCGATTCCACCAAGGCCGTTACCGGTAATGGCACCGCCACCATCGGGCAGCAGAATACGAACCGACTCGATTCCGTAAGGCATCTTCAAGCCGAACTCGAACCCATCGTCTTCATAGGAAATGATGTAGCTGATCAGAATCGCCGCTTCGCCCGGCGGAATCGGGTTGGTCATCGCAAATCCGGTGTCTATCGGGAGAATACTTCCTGACGGGAGTTCCGATTCGACCGATAGATCAGTGAAGCCCAATGGAAGATTGAACCTGAGGAGATCTAAACCGGTCAGGTTCGGGTCCTCAAGATCCGGAATCCAAACTCGATCACCCCGGTTGTCCACGTTGATAACCGTAAGAACACCAAGCTGGCGTGTTCGAGCGTCGATAGTAGGCACCATCATCACGTAGGACGAAATAGTGATGTCTTCGAGAGACGTCGTATCGTCATAGATTGTTAGCCGAACATTGCCCCAGTTTTCCTGGCTCGCCATGTCGACTGACGGAGTGTAAATACCGGTGTCTACAACAACTCGGTAGGATAATCCTGGACCCGACAACAGGCCGCCAAATCGGAAAATGCCGTCCTCATCAACTGTCGTAGATTCCTGCTCGATAATCTGGTTCGATGCCAGATCGATCGACATCAACAGCACTTGCAAATCAGCTGGAAGCGATCCACCTTGGGTGCCGTTTTTGACGATACCAACAATCTCGTCGGCCGGTGCCTGGGCGCTTGCTACCTGTAACCCACCTTGTTGGAACGGAGTAGGGAATGTGACAGCAAGTACGGCGATCGCCGCTATAGCTAGCAATCGTAGGCGGAGGGATGTCGAGATATTTTTCATTGTAATTGGGTAACGGTCATTCATTACAAAGTATCCCCGCCCTCGGGTGATTGGGCGGTCTGTTCTCGTAGTCGGGATATTTCTTTTTCTAGCTGTTCGTCGCTATCGGCTCGATTAGATTTCGAACCAGCTTCTTCTCTCAATATTTCAGCAGCCGAAATTCGTAGCATGTCTCGCTGCTGTTGATAATCAGCTTCCGTAAGATCGCCCGACGTGAAGTCAGCTTCTATGTCGCTTATTTTGCGATAAATCCGAAGTCGCTCCGCTCGAAGTTTTTCGCGGGTTACGAAGGTTTCTGAAACGAGCCTGTATCGAGATCGTCCCAGAAACGGGTATGCAATCACTGCTATTGCGATCAACGCGAGCAGCGTGCCGATGACAATTGGCATCAGTTACCGCCCTCTGGGCTCGCCTGAATTTTCTCTGGAATTTTCTTTTTGGTCGGTCTACGTTCGACCGCGGCTTGCGGCCATAGAGCAACCATAGTGCCAATTATGAAAAATGGCCCCGATGCCCACAACCACCACGCCAGCGGGTTAATACTCACTGCCAGTGAAACCCGACCGTCGGCCAAAAAGTCTCGCGGAATTACATAAAGGTCTTCAACAATGGTCGATCTAATACCAGAACGCACTGATGCCATGTTGAAATCGGCATAAAAACCGTGCCACGGTTCGATCGTGCCTAGTAGTTTGTCATTGGTTCTGGGCGAGCTATCTTCAAGTGTGAAACCCGTTGCGCCATCGGCACGCGCAGTATCGAACTCGACTGCGTAATCGTCTTCGTCGATGCGGTACACCGTCATCTCAGCCCACTGAGCTACACGGTCGGGTCGGCTCGAATTTCCGTTATCGACATACTCGATCCGGTAATTGTCGATCACCAGACTTTGACCCAGCTCAAGTGTGCCGTCGGTGCGTTGCTGGTAGAAGTTAGTGCCAATAATCCCCAGCCCAAGCATGAGTATCGAAATGTGCACTATGTAACCACCGTGCCGAGGCCGGTTGCCGTTCACGAGCCGCCACCATGCCATCGGCCAGTTATCACCTGATCTGACACGAGCAGCCGTCCCTCGCCACCATTCCTCGGAAATTGAAGCAGCCACGAACGCCACGACACCAAACGCAAAGATAGCTATCGGTCGCTGTACGCCAACGGCCAGCAATATGCCTATCGCCACCACGCCGACCAGCGTTGGCCAAATAAGCCATTGCTTTAGCGAGCGAGCCGACGCCTTGCGCCACGGGAGTAATGGACCAATGCCCATCATCACGACGATTCCGAGCAGCACTGGACCGTTAGCACGGTCGAAGTAGGGCGCGGCAACGCTTACCGACACGTCACGAGCGAGGTCGGAGAACAGCGGGTACAAGACGCCCCACAACGTTACGGCCATTACCGCAAGGAACAGGAAGTTGTTCACCAAGAAGGCCGATTCGCGAGACAAGAATGATTCCATGACGCGATCCGACTTCAGATGCGGCATTCGCCACAGGAATAGCCCAAAAGCAAATACCAGACCCACGAACATAAATATCATGAAAATTATGCCGAGAGTTGAAGCGGCGAACGAGTGGACGCTGACTACCGGACCACCGCGGTTGATAAACATTCCAAGTTGAGCCAACACGAACGCGATGTTCATCAGCGCGACGTTCCACATGCGGAACATCCCACGGCGTTTTTGAACCATGATCGAATGGATAAACGCCGTCAGCACCAGAAATGGCATTAGCGCTACGTTTTCAATAGGATCCCACGCCCAGTAGCCGCCCCAGCCAAGAATCGTGTAGGCCCACCATGCGCCGAGCAGCATTCCGGTGCCGAGTACTCCCCAGCCGATGATTGCCGACACTCTTACAACATCAATCCAGTCGTCGCCGTAGTTTCCGACTAGCAGTGCTCCGGATATGAATGCAAACGGAATGGTGATTGCGATGAGCCCACCCATGAGTAGAGGCGGGTGACTGAACATGCCGGGGTGAGTGAGAAGTGGGTTGATGCCTCGTCCATCGAGCGGAACAGTATCGAGCAACTCAAATGGGCTCGCCACTAACGTCAGCACGCCGAAGTAAAAGAGTTGAATGACTGCAAGAATTGCGATCGTCCACGGCATACTGCGGGCGAGTCGCTTCGGTGCGAACCAGATGGCAATAGCCGAGATTAGCGCCAGCATGAGCAGGATGTAGAGCAGTGAACCTTCGTTACCTGAATAGAACGCCACCCACACGAAAGCACGGTCCATAAGCGTGTTCGAATGTTCGGCAACGTATTTGATCGAAAAGTCGTTCTGCACGAATGCGTTGACCAGTGCGCCCGACGCTACGGCTGCAGCGGCGAGGGTCATGTACATCGCTCGCCGCGCGCTCACTACGAGTTCGGCCATGCCACGCTTTTCGCCGACGATAGAGCCGACAACCGAATATGCGCTCAGCGCCATACCCAACAGCAGCGCCATTACTCCGAGATCGGCCATTAGGAGTTCGCCTCATCGTTTTGTGGATTCGACGGATTCGAGTCTCGAGCTGAAGAGGCCGATTCTGCCACCCCACTCAAATCACGATCCACCTGAGCCAGAAAGTCCGATAAATCACCGTTTTGCGCTGCAGGTGTTGGCGAACTCTGCGCCTGTATACCGGCTTTTCGCATATTTTTTATCGTCAGCAACGCGATTCCGACTCCGCCAAAAACGATGAATACCGGTACCACCCACGCAAGCAGGTTGAACCCGCTTCCTTCCGGTGCAGCAAGAATATCCTCACCGTACCGAAGCACGAAGTAGTCCTTGATCTCGCCGTTTGTTTTGCCTTCATCGAGAAGCTCGCGAACCTTCTGGCGCATGTCCTGAGAAATCTGAGCGTTTGAGCCATCGATCGTTTGGCCATCGCAAATCGGGCACATGAGCTGAGCTGCCAGCTGATGGGAACGCTGCTCGAGGCTGATATCTTCTTCTCGAATACAGCCAATGGCTGATACGAAAATAATCAAGAACAACCCGATCAAGGCGAGCAGTGCCGAGTTGTTGGGAAGCGCACGCGGCCCGATCATTACGAACGGATACCGGGATGCCATAACTTTACTTTCCCCGTGCAGGGATCCCCTCGTAGTAACCGAGGGGCTTAAGAACAGTGCGGTTACGTGCCGCACTTTAGACAACTACGAATAGGGTTATTACCTGAGACCGTTTTCCGTATCGAAGATGTAGTTCACGATGTCCCTGATGTCTTCTTCTGGAAGAAGCTTCCCAAAGGATGGCATGACGATCGCACCAGAAGTTACGAATGAAACCATAACGTCTTTATTTAGCGAAGAATCAACCAGGCTAGGCGGAGCTCCGTAAGGAGTGCCGTTGGTTGTAGCGTAAAAACTTTTCTCTGAAGTCAGGTGTGGCGCCGCTTTGCCATTACCATCGCCCAAATCGCCGTGGCAGACCGAGCAGTTGACTCGG
>CAVOCL010000019.1:0-13315 GCA_963694185.1 Dehalococcoidia bacterium | reverse complement strand
CTGGCGCATCTGGGTCACCCGTGGCAGAACGATTGTATGGCCGTCGTTCGCAAACACCCGAACGTTTGGGCAGATGTTTCTGCGCAGTACTACCGTCCCTACTCGTTTTGGCAGGGCATGCGGTTGTTCTACGAGTGGGGTGTGACCGACAAGATTTTATTTGCATCTGACTGGCCAGTGACACGTCCGCAGGACAATATCGACCACTTGCGTGGACTTACTAAGTTCGCGAAAGACCATCACCTGCCCGACATTCCTTCCGAGGCAATTGAGGGGATTATCAACCGGGATTCGGTTGAGATATTGCGGGTCGATTAATTAGCAGAGAGCAGTACAGTCGATGCCATATGTGATCGCTATTGGTGCAGTAGTAATGCTGCTTCTCGTTATTTTTCGGGCGGGCCGGCGCGCTGGTTACGATGCTGGCCGACTCGATGAACGCAAAGAATGGTCGGCGAAAATTCGAGAGGTTGATGACGACGAATCGTTTGGATCATGACGACTAAATCCGATCAGAAAAAAGGGATTTACTACGGCTGGTACATAATTGCCGCGCTGTTTTTCGCGACGTTTGTAGCAATTGGCGCCCGCCAAGGTTTCGGCGTTTTTGTTAAAACGTGGGAGCTGGAATGGGGCGTAACGACCGCCGCAATTTCGACAGCCGCGGCAGTAGGCTGGCTGGTTAACGGTATTTCACAACCGTTCGTTGGGCGACTGACCGACGTTTACGGCGGTCGTCGGGTGGTGGTGCTATCGCTACTGATTATGGCCACTGCCACGATGGGCATTGCTCTTGTCACGAACGTGTATGGGTTGATCGCCCTCTACGGTTTCGTCATTTCATTTGCTGCGGGCGGTATTTCGCCGGCGACCACAGGCGTAATCGTGGCACGTTGGTTCGAGAAGAAACGTGGCATTGCGATGGCTGTGTTGATTTCGGGCGGATCGTTTGGCGGGATGATCGTCGTGCCGTTCCTGAGCTACGTATTAGTTGAGTTCGGCTGGCAAACGGCGTGGATGATGATCGGCGGGTTGGCGTTGGCGTTCGGTGTTCCGCTGTTGATAATCGTTGTACGGAGTAATCCGGGCGATATGGGGCTGGAGATCGACGGCCAAGTATCGGACAAATCGCCCGATGCTCTGGTTGTTGTTCGGCCGGTAGGCCCCAAGTTCGCCGAGAAGTGGAAAGATTCGCTTAACTCGAAGCCTATCTGGCAGCTTTCGATTGCATATTTTGTTTGTGGAATTACCACTGCTTCGATTGCGGTTCACTTTGTTCGCTGGGCTGTAAGTGAAGAGATAACCACGGGAACGGCGGCGCTGGCGTTTGGTGTTTTGAGCGGAATTAACGCATGCGGTGTACTGGCAATTGGCATGCTTTCAGATCGGTGGCAGAGGAAGAATCTGCTTGGTGCGGTGTACATGGTGCGGGCACTTGCTTTCGTTTCGCTGTTTGTTTTGCCGGGTCCGATAGCTATTTGGGCGTTCGCTGTGATTGGCGGGATGTCGTGGTTGGCTACGGTTCCGTTGACTGCTTCGCTTACGGCAGACGTTTACGGTGTTAGAAATCTGGGGACGCTTTTTGGGTTTGCGAATATGGCTCACCAGCTTGGTGGAGCGGCGGCGGTGATGCTGTTTGGTTGGGCGTTTACGGCGTGGGGATCGTACGACGTTCCGTTTGCGATTGGTGCGGCAACGTTGGTGGCGGCAGGGTTCGTTTCATTTTCTATTCGAGAGAAACAGCATTCGGTTCGCTATGTTCAGGTGCCGCAGGGTGGTGCCGTTGATGTAGCTGGTTCAATGGCGGACAAGTTGTGAGATGGCGAATCCACTCGGCCCGCTGCTACATCATTCGGAAGCGATAGACCCAGATCTATGGGAGGCGTTGAGCGCCAAGATTGACCACGTACTGGGTGTGTCGCCGGGCGTAATGGTCCTGATTTTGGGCGCGTTTATCGTGTTGTTTCCGGTAGTGGTGCTTGTGATGGTTTGGCGGAAGCGACGTGCGTTGGAACGTGATTAGTGGTGGGCGTTCATCCGCTATTTAGAAGCGTCGAACTGAACTTAGAAGAATTTCGGCGAGTTCTTCCAGGGCTTCCCAGTGATCGAGCGTTGGTTCGATTTTTCGATCGAATTGGATGTACCAACCCTGGAAATCATCGTGGAGGCTGCGCACTTCGATGTTGCCAAGATCGGTGGCCATTTGATTAATTTCACTGTTGGCCTTGAGGGCTTTGATTAGCCCGAGACCTTGATCCTGACCCTCCCACTTCACTTCTGCCAGTTTGCCGAAAACCGGAAACGCTTTCTTACGTTTCGTTTTGATTTTTATCGATTGCTCTTTTGGGATGGCGCGTTCGTCGGGAACTCCAAAATGAATCAACCAGCGGGGTGGGGAATTTTTGGTGGAGTCTTTTTTTACGATGTTCGCCCAGTAGATCGTTCCACCGTCAATATCGATCACTCCGAGTGACCGATCGGACTTGCGATTGCCAACCTGTTCTTCAGGGCGGTCGCGTTCGGCGAGTGTTGATTCGACACCAATTTCGTTGAGGTGATCAGTAAGATCGTCTCTTGTTTTGTCTTGGTCTATTTCTTGCATGTGGAATAATTCCTATTGAAGGTTTCTCCCTCACCCTTTTTATTTTGGGACCGGGCGTGCCTTCGCACTTGGGTCCCGCTACGGCTTGGTTTCCGCCGGGAGAGGGGGGCTTCTTTACACCTTGGCGTCTAGAAGATCGCCCATTCGGTCGAGGATGGTGTCGAGTTCTTCGTAGTCGAGCTTGTCCAGGTACTTGTTGGCCGGGTTTCGTGTGAGAGGGGTCTTGATGATTCCTCGTCGGAAGTAGGCCGCTTTGTATGCGTTGGCTCCGAACATGAATTCGAAGTTCAGTGACGGGATCATCTGTTCCCAGATGCTTCGTGCTTCGTCTGTGACGATCTGCAAGCCGTCTGAGTCGATACCGCCAACGTCGAGAGCATCCCAGAGTTTTACGTGTGCGTCGGTGATGTGGCCTGCTGGCATCGTGCCGCAGGATCCACGACGGTATTCATCGACAAGATAGCGTCCACCCATGCCGCCCATCAGGCCTTTGACTGCTCCTCCGGCTTTTTCGAGAAGCTCTGTCATGATCTGGCCGGGGAGATAGCTTTCTTCTTTTACATAGTCGACGTGTTCGACTTCGTTGAGCATCCTCACCATCATTGCAGTTGGAACGACAGGACCTGCAGGTGGTTTGTTGTTCTGAATCCAAACTGGAAGCTGGCCCGCCTCGGCGATGGCAACGTAGTGATCCCAGACGACCTGACCGGCAGCGCCGTTGGGCGGCATTGCCATGACGGAGTCGGCTCCGAGTTCGGCTGCATTACGTGTCAGGTCGGTGGATATCGCTGTGGAAGCTCCGCTGACGCCCCCGACCACCGGTACCGCTCCATCGACAACTTCGATTCCGACTCTGAGTACTTCTTTGCGCTCGGCGTCGGTGAGGAAGGGGCCTTCTGAGGCGTTTACTGGCAGAACGATTCCGTGGGCTCCGGCTTCAACACTGAATGCGATGCACTTGCGTAGGGATTCCCAGTCGATAGAGAGATCTTCGTTGAATGGGGTGACTGGAATGGCGTACACGCCGCGGAATTGGGAGTTTCTGGTCATCTAGTTGAGGGCTCTTGAGATTGGATGGTCGAAATTGCAAAGCAACGAGGATACACCCGCACAGGCTCACAACTCCGGTAAGATGCAGGCGATTGGCTCCGGGCGTGCATTCGCACTTGGTCGCAGAGGATCTACCCTCACTCCTACTCCCTCTCAAAGGAGGGAGGACAGGAAGTAGATATTAGCTTGCGAACGCTCGGGTGACGACGATTTAGACGAGAGATTACCGAAAAGAGATATCGATGGCAGAGACGATGCGAGCTGCACTGGATGATGGAACTGGTCAGTACATAGTTCAAGACGTGCCGATGCCCGAGATGTACGAGGGTGCGGCGATGATCCGTATTCACCAGACGGGTATCTGTGGTTCGGATTTGCACATGACAACGAGTCGCACCGAGGCGCAGACGATGGCTTCGGGTCACGAGATTGCTGGCGAGATTCTTGAGTTGCCAAAGGGCGAATCGAATCTCAAGGTGGGCGATCGCGTCGCTATCGAGATGATCGGTTCTGGGCGTGCGTGCTTGAAATGTCACTTCTGTCGTTATGGCCAGTACAAGCACTGCATGGATCTTGCGCCCGATACTGGTGGTGGTTTCGCTGAATACATGACTCGAAAGCCAGCCGGACTTTTCAAGCTTGCTGACTCGATGGATTGGGTGGATGGTGCGCTGGTTGAACCGATGGCAGTTAGCGTTCATGGTCTTCGATATGGTCGAATGCAGCCGGATGATGTTGTTGGTGTTGTGGGTTCGGCGACGATTGGGCTTTCCGCAATTGGTGCGGCGAAGGCTTTTGGTGCTCGGACGGTGATTGTTTCTGCAAGGCACCCGCATCAGGCTGAGGCCGCGAAGAAGATGGGTGCGGATGTTGTAGTTGGTTCGGAGCCGGGCGAGTTTGAGGCGGCGTGTTTGGAGGCTTCAGACGGTATTGGAGCCGACTTTGTTGTGGAGTCGGTTGGTGGTCACCAGTCGGAATCGTTCACACAGGCAATTAAGGCGACTCGTAATCAGGGGACGATGCTTTATTTGGGCGGGATGAAGATTCCGTTGGAAGTCGATCTGTTCGAACCGCTGATACGTGAGATTCGCATTCAGTCGGTCATTTGCTACGGCGTTATTGATGGGCGGCACGACTACGAAGTAGCGTTGGATCTTTTGGAGTCGGGCGATATTCCTTATCGCGAGATCGTCACGCATGAAGTTGAGCTCGAGGACATTCAGGATGGCTTCGACGCCGCGTGGGACAAGACTTCGGGTTCAATTAAGGTGCATGTGAAGATTTAGCCGCAGGCTAGCCTGGTTTATTTTTCCGGGCATTCTGCGCGTCTCTTTCGCTGCCTCCCCTTTCAAGGTCCTGAATCAAGTTCAGGATGACGTATTGCCGGCTCAATTCACACTGTGAAGCTTGCGGTCGGTAATTCTTGCCCATTTTTCTGTCGTCACGTTCATGCCCACCGGAATCACAACTTTCGCCCACATTGCTGCTAACTGTTCCGCACACATCGCATGGTTCTCAGTTCAGCGGAGCCTATTGGGTCACGATCTAATCTAGGCACTTGTGAGCCAGTAGGGTCGCTCGGGTGACGCTGTTGGGCTACTGGTACTAGGTAGGAACACGCAATCTGTTTGTACGACACACCTTCATCACACGTTGGTGCGACCTAAGACCAACTTCGAAGCGATTCGAGCGACAGATATGAAAATCACATTCCGACGACGACAATACCGATCACCACGCACAGCGACCAGCAACGGTCGACTAGCGAAGGTATCTACCAAAGTTATGATCGCAGCACGATCAGCTCGATTCATCGAGACACTTGCTGAGACGGTCAACCAGAACGCCTCGACTGCGATGTCGGGTGGTGCGCAGGATCGTGAATCGGCCGTTGAGCGTGCAGTTCTTCTGAGGCCCGATGTAGTGATTGTCGATATCGACCTCGGATACGAACTCGGTGGAATTGATACTGCGTTTGCACTGCGCAAGATCAACCCGACCCTCGGGATAGTGATTGTTTCTCCTTACTCAGACCCAGAACGACTGGCGATGGTTCCTACTGGTCTTGGTCTTGAGTGGTCGTATTTGCTTACATCCACCGCTCGCAAGCCAGAACTGCTTGCCAAGGCGATCCAGGGCGCTTTGTGGGGCATTCCTTATATAGACGAACGTATTGATCGTGATCTTCTCGGGGTAGTCGAGAACTCAGTTGATTCAATTCTCGATCGAATCCTCGAAGGTTCCACAAAGGAACGACGGATTGCAGCGAAGGCTGCCAAGGGCTCGATGTTCCGATTCAATGGCAAAATTCAGACGTTCAAGGTTGAAGACTTGCCGAGCGATTCTGAAGAGAACGTCGTTACTGTGAAAGCTGAGGCTTAGGCATGACGCTCACCCTCGGTCGTGTGACCAGCGTTCGTGAACGAAGCGGAGTTGCTACTCCCCAGCGAACGGTTCGGCCACCAAGAATCCGTATGGTGACTCCAGGGTTCAATTTTCAGGTTCGTAACTCGGTATTTGTACTCGTGGACGCGGTAAGCGATCTCGACCGAAGGGGTAGCCTGAAGGTTGAAATAACGATCGACTGGTCTACTCGTATTGTGGCAAGTTATTCAATGGTGTCGGGTTACTACGGGGCGATCTGGGACAGCACTGATGTTCCAGCGGGTACCACGCACACGATAAGTGCTAAAGTGACCGACTCTGCAGGCAATTCGAAGTCGACACGCACTGTTGTATCTGTTGGATAAAAGATTAATGACTCAAGACATCGCACAACCGGCCACAAACTCAGAAACTGGGCGATTTGGACGCACCTTTCTAGGGGTGATTTCGATCCTCACTTTTGCGATGTTGATTGGTGGCGTATATATGGCCACCAGCTACGAAAAGGGTGATGGCCTTACGACTTACGAGCGTGAGGCAATTGCCGTTGTTGCGATGCAGAACGAAATTTCTGATGGTTGGAACAATACTGTAGATGAGTTCAACGCTTCGACGATTACTACAAATCAGGAACACCTGCTTGTGTATTCGATCAGCCAGAAATCGGTAAGGATATTGATTACCGATTCGCAGGCAGTGATTAACCGATGGAAGGCAATCGATGTTCCTGAAGAGCACGTTGCATCACATCAGCTGGCTCTCGATGCGCTAATGGCGACGCAGGACGGACTGATTCTGTTTGATGTGTTCTTCCAGGATTCGATCGACACTCTTGTTGCCGATCAGATCAGGTCTGACGAGGCAGCTGCGAAGCTTGTTTACGCCAGGGAGTTGTGGGATCGGGCTGCCGAGGTTGCTGCTACCGAGGGTTAGTCGGCTGCCGATTACGCGTTCTACTGGGCTGCGTTATTGCCCGACTTCTTCGCTTCCGATTTCTTCCCAGATTTGGTCTACGTAGCGGTACGAGATTCCGCAGTAGCTACAGATTTTAAAGATGAGCGTGGTGTTGGCACTGACGTCGACCGGGTTGATCGAGAAGTCGTGCCGATTGTCGTTCTGGCCGGGGATGCATTCGGTCATTTTAGATTTAGTTCCTTAGCGGCGTGGCCGTTGTCTTCTAAGTACATAGTTTCGCCGGTATTTATGGCTTTGATAAGAACGTTTGCGATGTTAGGTATTACCGATTCCTGAGCGAGCGATTCGATTTGAATCCACTCGACAGCGACTTCGTTGGGATCCGGTTTTTCGGGAAGTCTTGGCACGCTGCCCGGTTTGAGCTTGCATTCAAAGAAAAGCTTAAGGAAGTGGGTTGAACCGTAGATGTATTCGACTTCCTGCGGGGCGGATTCGGCTGTGACAAGTAGCCGGCCTACTTCTACATCGGCGTCGATTTCTTCTTTTACTTCCCGCGCTGCAGTTTGACGAAGGGTTTCGCCTTCCTAGTGCCCTCCACCGGGGTAGTTGTAGTGTCGGCCGTTTTCGTCATCAAACTTAACGAGCAGGATTTTGCCGTTTTCGATGATGATTCCGGCGGCACCTACTCGTATTGATCTTTCAGCAGCCATCAGTCACGATAGCCTTCGAGGGCGTTGGCTCGCATGTAGTCGCGGTCGAGTTCGATGCCGAGTCCGGGTCGATCTGAGAGGTAAATTTTGTCGCCTCGGATGTCGAGTGGGGCGTCGGTGAATACATCGTAGGCATTTAGTTTTGCCCGTGATGTTTCGACCCTGTAGTGATTGGGAACGGACGCCATTGCGTGGGCGCCGGCTAGGACGTTGATGGGCCCGCTGGCATCGTGTGGTGAGATTGGCACGTAGTAGGCTTCGGCCATCGTTGCCATTTTCTTTATTTCAGTGATGCCCCCGGTCCATGTGACATCTGGCATCACGAAGTCGGCGAGTTCTTGTTCGAGGATCGGGATCAACTCCCAGCGGGTGTGGATTCTTTCGCCGACGCAGATAGGAACGTTGACGTTATCTCTCACTTGTTTTAGCGCATGCGTGCTTTCGACCGGCACTGGTTCTTCAAACCAGAAGATGTTGTAGGGCTCGAGAGTACGCGCCAGCCTGATGGCCGTTGGGGCATCGAACCTTCCGTGGCAGTCGATGAGGATTTCGATATCTGGGCCGACGGCTTCCCTCATGGCAGCAATTCGGTCGGCTCCAAGATGTTCAGCTTCGGCACTTAGCTGGCCGGTTAGGTAGCCATTTTTTTCTTCCTCGTGGTGCGGGTGCCAGGGATCGGTTTTCATCGCCTTTTGGCCGGTTTCGACGATCGCTTTAGCGTGTTGTGCCATGTCTTCTACCGACGAACCGTCCTGTGGGTGGCAGTAGATCGGTATGCCGTCTCGTACGGGGCCGCCGAAGAGTTCGGAGATTGGAAGGCCGAGCACTTTACCCCGGATGTCCCAGAGGGCGATGTCGATGCCGCTGATGATGTTGGTGGTAGCGCCGCGGGAGCCCATGTAGGTGAACGCGCGGAATATCTTGTTCCAGATCATTTCGATGAGCCGTGGATCGTCGCCTTCGATGAGCTTACTGACGTGCTTTAGAGATGCGCAGACCGTGCGATTCGATACGTAGGAGGTGCCGGTGATTTCGCCCCAGCCGGTGATGCCTTCGTCGGTATTCACTTCGACAAATACATATTCACGGTTTTTCGACGTTCGACTGTCGTTGGCGGTATCGAGATATGGAGCAGGTGCCGATATTAGCCACGGGATGACTTTAGTGATCTTCAAGACGAGGTTCTTTCGTTACGTGTCGGGCGTGCTTTCGCACTTGGGCACTCGGCAGTTATTCAGGGGTGGTGGAAGATTGTTTGGCCGTTGAGTCGGCATCGTATGTCTGAAATCAAGAAAAGTCCATAATTTCAGGCAATCTAAAAAGACCCCGAACTGATCGGGGTCTTTTTAGATTGCGGTTTGGTAGCTCCAGGGGGAATCGAACCCCCGTCTCGGCCTTGAAAGGGCCGCGTCCTAACCGCTGGACGATGGAGCCATGCTGTGTGACTGGGCTGCTTCTAGGAGCCACTAGTTTTTAGCACTAAATATCAGCATACCGCAGAGTGGGCGAAACGGCGATTTGTGGAGACTACCGATTTTGGGTGGATGCGAGCCAAATATTCGTCCTTTTAGCTGTTTGCGGATTTGGTTACTCCACCTCGATTCCTTGGAGAAATCAGCGGTCTATTTTATTGTTGCCGTAGATGCGAACTGCGAATGTTTGAGTGGCGTATCATGCACCGCATAATGCCATCTGAACGTGTGCAGCGACGGGTTGACGATCTGCTCGACCAGGCAGAACGTGCGGTATCGGACAGGGACTGGGCGACGGTCCAGGAAATAGCAGAAGCGGTTCTCATTGCCGATTCGCAGAACGGAGACGCTCTTGTTTTCATTGCTATGGCGCAAAGTGCGCTTGGGTTAAACACGTCTGTAAAACCGGTTGCTCGCGAGTCTTCCGCTGAGTTGGTCGATGCGGTCAAGCCAGAGTCGTTTGTTGACGGCCGTTATGAAGTCAGAGGCTTGCTCACGATATCGGTGTCGAGATCATCGCCGAGTTTGTTCAAGATGAATCGACGATGGAGTTTCTCGCCGAATGCGAAATCGAGTACGCCCAAGGCTACTTTATCGGCGAACCCGAGCCGTTCCCGAGTTAGATTTTAGTTCACTTCGCCGTACTGGCGGGACAGACCTGGGCGAGTGGGCAGCGGGGGCATTGGGCGATTCGGGCTTTGCAGATTTGGCGTCCGTGGGTGATGAGTAGAATGTGCATGTCGTATCGGTCGTCTTCCGGGATCATGTCTTCCATGATTGGGTGTGCCTGATCGGCGGTGGTTTTCTCGGCGATGAGTCCCAGTCGCTTCGATACTCGGTGGATGTGGGTATCGACCGGGAATGCTGGCATTTTCAGCGAGAAGGCCATTACGACGGCGGCGGTTTTGGGTCCGACTCCGGGCAGTGACGTGAACCATTCACGTGTTTCTTCGAGCGGTCGGGCGGCGAGGAATTCGAGATCGAAGTGGCCGATTCGTTTCAGGATTTCAACGAGGATTTTCTGGATACGGACGGACTTCTGGTTCGATAGTCCGCCGTGCTTAATCGCATCGGCTACTTGCTGAGTTTCTGCCTCGATAACCTGTCCCCAGGTTGGTAGAACCTTGCGTAGCGAATCATAGGCACGTTCGGCGTTTAGGTCGGATGTGTTTTGCGTTAGGACAGTGAATATCAGCTCGTCGATAGCGATCATTCGAGGTCGCCATTCGATTGGACCGTAGATCGAATTCAGGCGTTCTTTAACGAGTGCTACTGGCAAGGTCGGCTTGCGCTTGGTGCTGGCTCGTTTGGGGACCCGTGCTGGCATGGCCTGCCTAGTAGTTGCGGGTCTGGACGAATTCGGCGAGCAAAAGCAGTGAGTCGAGAGACTCGGAGGCGGGGATTCCATCGAGGGAGCGAACGGCAGTATCGATGTAGTCGGAGGCCACTTTGTGGGTTTTTTCTAGCGCCCCACTTTGTTTGATGGCTTCGACGGCTGCTGGAACTAAATCCGCTCGGGCTTCTTCGCTGGCACTGAACAGGGCATCGATTTCTTCAGCTGCACCGTTTTCGATAGCGATGATTGCGGGGAGTGTGATGATTCCTTCGCTGAGATCGTGGCCTGCGGGCTTGCCAAGCTCTTCGCTGGTTGCCGTGTAGTCGAGCAGGTCATCGTAGACCTGGTAAGCCATGCCAATGTTGTAGCCGTAGTCACGGACGTTCTTGACCGCATCGTCATCGCCACCGCCCAACACAGCACCACTTTCGGCGGATGTGCAGAACAGAGAGGCTGTCTTGTCGTAGATACGCTGGTTGTAGTCCTTCAGCGAAACGCCGGGCTGCCAGGCTGTGTAGATTTCGTTTAGCTCGCCACGGGCCAGTTCGGTAATGGTTTCGGCGAAGCGCCTTACGAGGCGGACGTTGTTGGTGTCGCACACGTACATGGCGGAGGTTGCGAATACGAAATCGCCGATAAGCACGGCAACGTTTCGACCCCAGAGCTTGCTGGCGGTTTGGTGACCACGCCGGGTGTCGGCGTGATCGACGGTGTCGTCATGAACTAGCGTTGCAATATGGAGCAGTTCGACGGCGGTCGCCATTTTGATCGGCATTTCGCTGTCGTTTTGGCCCCAGAGTTGTGAAGCAAGAAGAGTGAGGGCGGGTCGGACTCGTTTTCCGGGAGTGGCCAGAACGTGACCGAGTTGAGCATCGAGATCTTTCGCCTGTTCGGGCACGTGCTCAGGTGCCTTGTCGGCGATCGTGGCAATTTCGGCAATCACAGCCTGCAGGTCGTTTTCGACCGGCTCGTAAATGCTGTCCTGTGTGATGGCTTTAACCATTGGCATTGGTATGTGCGTTCGTGCGGACTTTCAGGATCGTTCTAGCTATTTGGCGCCGAGGCGGTTGTTTTCTTCTTCAATAATCGAATCATCGAGCTTACGGAACAGTTGCGTTGGCTTTTCGATTGGTGCGCCGGGAACGATGTCTCGTCGGGCCCATCCATCGGCAAGCGTATCGCTGTCGCTGAACAGCATACTGTGAATTTTGTCGGCAGATGTCGGCAGGTACGGGTAGAACACGGTGCGGAGGGTCGCAATGATGTTGAGTCCCACCCAGAGTGCGGTTCCGGCAGCTTCCTTGTCGACCTTGACGACTTTCCAGGGCTCTTTCGCATCGACGTACTGGTTGCCGTGACGTGCGAGTCGCATTGCAGCGCGTAGACCGTCTCTGAAGTGTCGGGAATCGATTGCCTTGGACACTTCTTCGAGAGCTGTGTCGCAGGCAGCGAGTGCTGCGTTATCGTCGTCATCCAATTCGCCGGGAGTTGGGATGGCGTTATCGAAGTTTCGGGTTGTGATCGTGAGAATACGGTGTACGAAGTTGCCGAACGTGGCTACGAGTTCGTTGTTATTGGCGGCGTGGAAGCCTTCCCACGAGAACTCGGAATCGGAGGTTTCGGGCATGATCGACGCGAGGTAGTAGCGGAGCGAGTCGGCATCGTATCTGCTCAGGAAATCGGTAACTGGAATGGCGTGTCCGCTGCTCTTTGAGAAGTCGGCTCCGCGGAAGGTCAGGAATTCGTTTGCCACGACATCGGTTGGCAGATTTAGATCGCCGCTTCCAAGGAGGATCGATGGCAGCATGATGGTGTGGAAAGAGACGTTGTCTTTGCCCTGGAAGTAGTATGACTCGCCTTCAGGCTCTTGCCAGAATTTCTTCCATTCGTCTGGTGTGCCACGTTGTTCGGCCCATGCACGGGTTGCAGATAGGTAGCCGATTACAGCTTCGAACCAGACGTAGATTCGCTTTGATTCGTAGCCTTCGATAGGAACGGGTACGCCCCAATCGATGTCACGGGTGATGGCTCGATCGTGCAGGCCTTCGCGGAGCATTCCGAGGGTTTGGTTGCGCACGTTGGCACGCCATTCAGTGTGCCCGTTTACCCATTCTTCAAGCTGCGTCTGGAAATCGCCCAGTTTGAGCATGTGGTGGGTGGTGTCTTTGAAGATGGGAGTCGAGCCATCGCGCTTGCTTCGAATATCGATCAGGTCGATCGGGTCGAGGGTGCGGTTGCAGTTGTCGCACTGGTCGCCTCGTGCGGATTCGTGTCCACAGTGTGGGCATGTGCCTTCGACGAATCGGTCGGATAGGAAGCGTTGTTCCGTTTCGGAGAACGGCATTGATTGGGTTGCTTCGACTAAGTAGCCATTTTCATTGAGCTTGGTAAATAGCTCTTGGGCGACTTCGATGTGACGATCAGTGTGAGTGTGTGTGTACAGATCGTACGAGAACGACATGTCGGTGAGGGCCTGATTCCAGATGTCGTGATATCGCGTTGCGACAACTTCTGGCGAGACGCCTTCTTCAACAGCTTTGAGCATGGTTGGAGTTCCGTGCATGTCGGAGCCAGAAACCATTGCCACTTCGTTGCCGATAATCCGGTGATATCTTGCGAAAATATCGGCAGGAACGTTCATGCCTGCGATGTGCCCCAAATGAGGTTCACCGTTTACGTACGGCCATGCGACGGCGACTAGGATTTTGCGGGGCAAGTGAGGTTTCCGGTTTGCTGTTTTGTTACTGGCAGGCTGAGCGATGTTGGCAGGCGAGTTTTGTTCGTGACGACATCGGGAGTTACTAGAGATTCATTATAGCGAGGGCAGGGGTGGATTCAGCCCGTA